>JAOTUP010000480.1 GCA_029863825.1 Acidobacteriota bacterium
CTGAGGTGTATTCCACGTGCGTATCTCGGGTGTGCGGCGTTCTTGACAGCGTCTGCCGCCGCCACTATCCTTCCTGTCCGCGGGCGGGAATAGCTCAGTGGTAGAGCACAACCTTGCCAAGGTTGGGGTCGCGGGTTCGAATCCCGTTTCCCGCTCCAGATTGTCTTTTGTCTTCTTTGACCTGGAGCCTCTCCGGGCAGGCATGTCCGTAGGGAATAAAAGGTCCGGTTCGCGGCCTTTGGATCCATAGAGGGGCGACGTAGCCAAGTGGTAAGGCAAGGGTCTGCAAAACCCTCATTCGCCGGTTCGATTCCGGCCGTCGCCTCCAGTTAACTCCCTCCCATTCAACAGTTTAGAGCTTGAAGCTGGCGCCAGTCGGTGGCGCCTATCGATGGGGTTGGGCAGCTGATCAGTACGGCCTGCCTGAATGACCCGACGGATGACGGACGCTTGGGTGGGCCAACTGCGTCCTCTCAAACCCTCGAGCTGACCGATATGACGCCAGCCACCCGCAGAGGTGGTGCTTCAGAGGGAGCGCTGTGATATCTAGGTAAAGAGTAGTCCAGACTTTTCTGACTGGATGGGGGAGAAGTTCATGGCCCTTTGCTCTTGCCCTTGTGCAGCCGTTCGGGCGTCGTTGCTGGCAGTCTTCGCCTCCCTCACGGCGGGCGCCGTTCTCGGACAGGATGTACCCTCGGGACTTGTGGGTCCGCCGTTGCTGCAGTTCAGCTTCCCGAACCCGGGCGCGCGCAGCATGGGGTTCGGCGGGGCCTTCGCTGCCCTGGCCGATGACGCCACGGCGGCGTTTGCCAACCCGGCCGGTCTGGTCCTGATCAAGGAGCCCGAAGTGTCACTCGAGGGGCGCTCGTGGAGCTACTCGACTCCGTTCACCCACCGCGGCCGTATCGAGGGCGAGCCGAGCGGCTACGCCATCGACGTCGTCGCTGGATTGCAGCAAGGGCGTTCCTCGGCTGACCTCGGCGGCCTCTCCTTCGTCTCCTTGGTCTATCCGAAAGGCGAGGGGTCGATTGCCTTCTACCGCCACCAGCTGGCGGACTTCGAGTCGCGCACCCAGACTCAGGGACTCTTTTCCGGCGGAACCACGTGTTGTCAGATTCGGCACATCGAGACGCGGACGCGTACCGACCTCGAGATCGTGAGCTATGGCTTGTCGGGCGCTTATCGCCTCAGCGACGTCCTGAGCCTCGGGTTGTCCCTGGTCTACTTCGACAGCGCTTCCGCGATTGCCGGCGAGCCTTTTCTGCCCGACGCAGATCCAGCTCTGGGAGCCTTCGCTCCGACCTCGTATCGACCCGAGAGACAGCTTCTCCGGACCTCGATTCGCATCGACGACAGCGACCTGAGCATGACCGGAGGCTTTCTGTGGACCCTCGCGCGGCGCTGGCGGGTGGGAGGCTTCTACCGCCAGGGGCCCTCCTTTACGCTCGAAGGCGAGGCCGTTGCGGGGCCGAGTGGCGGCTTCTTCGGTCTGACGCCGGGGGCGCTGCTCGATGAAGCGACCTCACCGATCGGCTTCCCGGACGTCTACGGCCTGGGCTGCTCTTTTCGTCCATACGATCGCCTGACGATCGCCTTCGAGTGGGATCGGGTCGAGTACTCGACCATCCTCGACAGTCTCGACCAGGTCGAGTTCGGCACGAACAACATCGTGCTGGAGGATGATGACGAGCTCCATCTGGGCGCCGAGTACGTATTCCTCGGCACCACGCCGGTCACGGCGCTTCGGCTTGGCGCCTGGCTCGATCCCGACCACACGCCCCACTTCGAAGCGTCGGCCAGCGCCTACGAACGCGCGCTCCTGCCGCCGGGCGACGATGAGATCCACGTTTCGATTGGCCTCGGACTTGCCTTCGAGAGCTTTCAAATCGATCTCGGCGTCGATTTCTCGAACCTTGTCGACACCGTGTCGTTGTCGGCGATCTACGGTCTTTAGGAGCGCTGACCGCTCAGCTCGCAGCCGTGAGCCGCGGAAAGGCATCCAAGACGTGAAGAAGCTTCACGAGTTGCGACCTGAGGAACTGAAGCGGACATTCAACGCCGCCCCTTTCGTTGTGAACCTTGGCATTCGCCTCGTGACTGCCGATCCTCGCCGCTGCGCGTCTTCTCGACGGAAAACGCGTACTCTGGTGAGGGAGCAGAGTTGCGCCAACACTGACGAGGACCGCAAACCGTTGCCTATCGCGGCGAGGCCGCTGACATAGAAGTCCGGGATGTCGTCGCAACGCAACACACAGGGAGTTGGCCCATGATCGAGCTGGACCGGGTGG
>JAOTUP010000036.1 GCA_029863825.1 Acidobacteriota bacterium
CTCTCGCCAACTTCTACTTCGGCGGCTTCGGCAACAACTGGGTGGATCACGGCGAGATCCGTCGCTACCGCGAGTTCTACAGTCTTCCCGGACTCGAGATCAACGAGCTACCGGGCAAGAACTTCGGCAAGCTGACGGTCGACTGGCGGCTTCCGCCGATCCGCTTCAAGCGTTTGGGCGTTCCCAGCGCCTACGTCACCTGGGCCGGCGTCAATCTCTTTGCCAGCGGGGTCACCACCAACTTTGACAATAACGAGTTTCGTCGCTCGATCTACACGGCGGGTGCCCAGGTCGACTTCAAGCTCGTCATTTTCACCAATTTGTCCACGACGTTGTCGCTGGGCTACGCGCAGGCTTTCGAGGACGGCCGCGACGCCGGCGATGAGTTCATGGTGTCGCTGAAGATTCTCTAGTCTGCCTGTCCCACCAGAGTTCGTTGCGAGAGGCCGCAAATGGTTGGAGATGCAAGGCTTGCGACCGAGATCGACACAGGCGTACTAATGTACGTCGAGGAGGTCGGAGGGAGAGAAACGCAGCAGATCCGACCATTACCGGCCTCGGAGTAGGACCCGGAGCCCATGGAATCTGTCGTGCGACTAGCGCTGGCTCTCATGCCGGTACTGGTCTTTCTGCTCATTCTGATCCTGCTCGACAGCTACAAGCTGGTGACACGACGTCTCGTCGCGTCGTTGCTACTTGCCGGTGCCGTGGCTGCGGCTCTCAGCCTGGTCTTTCATCTCGTCATCAGTCGCAGTGTTGGGATCGGGCCAGTTGCTCTGGCGCGCTACGTGGCGCCGGTGACGGAGGAGCTTCTGAAGGGTATCTGTGTGGTGTTTCTCGTGCGCAGTCAGCGCATCGGATTCCTCGTCGACAGCGCCATTGCCGGCTTCGCAGTAGGCGCGGGATTCGCAACCTTTGAGAACGTCCATTACTTTTTGGCCCTCGATGATGCGAATGTGCTGCTGTGGCTGATTCGCGGATTCGGCACTGCGGTCATGCACGGCAGCGTGACCGCCATCATGGCCATCGTCTCGAAGCACCTGGTGGACACACACGGTTCCTCGAGTCTCGGCATCTTCATCCCGGGCTGGCTGGTGGCCGCGGGTCTGCATTCCGTGTTCAACCACTTCCTGCTGTCTCCCAATCAGGCAACGGCAATCTTGTTGCTGGTTCTGCCGATCTTCTTCGTCACGGTCTTCCGATTCAGCGAATCGAGAACGCGTGAGTGGCTCGGTTCGGGATTCGACAGCGATGCGGAGCTCCTTCGCCTCGTCAACTCGGGTCAGGTGTCGAACAGTCGCATCGGGGAGTACCTGGAGACGCTGAAGTCGCATCTCGAGGGGCCGGTGGTAGCCGACATGGTCTGTCTTCTGAGGCTGCGGCTGGAGCTTTCGATCAAGGCCAAGGGAATGCTCTTGATGCGCCAGGCGGGCTTCGAGGCCGAGCCCGATCCGGAGACGGAAGAGCATTTTGCCGAGCTCGAGTATCTGGAGAAGAGCATCGGCCGCACCGGCCTTCTGGCGTTGAACCCGATCTTCCATTTGAGTGATCGGGATTTGTGGCAGTACTACATGCTCGGGCGCACGTAGTTGAAGGCGGGCATCGAGTCGGCGGTCGG
The DNA here is from genome assembly GCA_029863825.1 of Acidobacteriota bacterium. Lineage (GTDB taxonomy): Bacteria > Acidobacteriota > Thermoanaerobaculia > Multivoradales > JAHEKO01 > JAOTUP01. The sequence goes on from JAOTUP010000036.1 coordinate 1,619, forward strand.
CGCACGACAGTGTGCACATGCACCCGGGCATGCGCCGCGAGGAATGCGAGGCGCTGCGTCCGCGAGCGCCTGTTGAATAGGCGGAGAGGGAGGGCGAAGGCCGGGATGACGCGGATTTCCGACACCTGAGACCGGCTTGCCTGCGGTACACTGCGTCGGCATGCTTGTTCTGGTAGTCCAACCGGCGAAAGGTGATCGTTTCGAGTTTCCGGTCGAGTCGTCATCGGTCGTCATCGGTCGCTCCGGCGAGTGCGAGCTGAGTCTCACGGATCCGTTCCTGTCGCGGCGCCACGCCAGAATCATCCGAAACGACGACGTGTGGATGATCGAGGATCTAGGATCCCGCAACGGCACGTTTGTCAACGATCGACAGATCTCGGAGTCGTCGGAAATCACGGACGGTGATGTCATCCGCATGTCCAACAGCTCGATGACGGTGCGTGATCCGGCGACGCGAAAGGCACCGCGGAGCGCCAAGGGAGGCTCTACTGTCGCGGGAGTTCTTGCGGAGGCCCTGGGCGTCGAGCCGTCTTCGGGAAGCCTGAGCGAGCACACGATGTTTCGCCCCGCGGCGACGATTCTGAGCGGCGGCCAGGACTCTCCGGGCGCCAGGCCGACGGTGGCGATCGATACCTACGTGGAGCGGTTGCACATCGTCAACGAAGTGCACGAGGCGCTTTCCGGCTCGGTGAGCGTCGACGAGCTTCTGGATTTGATTCTCGACCGCGTCTTCGCCCATCTCAAGCCCCAGAACGGCGCCATATTCCTGAAGCACGGCGATACCGTCGTTCGTGCCCATTCGCGCACTCAACCTGGAATCGTCGAAGAGTTTCCGGAGTCCACGAGCCTGGTCGGCGAGGTCGTGGACAAGGGCCTTGCCGCCCTGGTCTCCGATGCGGGCAGCGACAGCCGGTTCGAAAACGCGGAGAGTATTCTCGCCACCGGTGTTCGCAGCCTGGTGGCGGCGCCGTTGCTTACCCCCGAGGGGGCGACCGGCATGATCGTCCTGAGCTCCAACCTCGTGCATCGCGTGTTCACCGAAGAAGACATGGAGCTTCTCGTGTCGCTGGCCTCGGCCGCGGCCATGCAGATCAGGAACGTCGCTCTGGCGGAAGAGGCAGCGGAACGCCGGCGGTTGGAGAAGGAAGTAGCTCTGGCGCGGCGTATCCAGTCGGCACTTCTGCCGGCTGAGATGCCGACAGTTGCAGGTCTCGATATCTTTGGCACCAACGCACCGTCGCGAGGTGTGTCCGGCGACTACTACCAGCTGCTGCAGCACGAAGATGATGCACTTGCCATCCTCATCGCCGACGTCTCGGGGAAGGGCATTGCGGCGTCGCTTCTCACCAGTTATGTGGATGCGCTCTGTCTCGCGTACATCAGTGAGGGTCACGGACCGCGGGAGGTCTTTTCCCGCGTCTCGCCGCAGATGAACGCCAAGACGCCGGCCGACAAGTTCGCCACTGCTTTGTTGGCGTATCTCGACACCGGCACGGGAAAGCTCCGCTACTGCAGTGCCGGCCACGACCCGGCTCTCGTCGTTCGCGCCTCGGGAGAAACAGAGTGGTTGGACCCGACCGGCATGCCATTGGGCCTCATGCCCAGCGCCGAATACACGGCGGGGGAGGCGCAGCTGGGCACAGGTGACGCCCTGGTTCTGTACACCGATGGCATCGCTGAGGCCATCAACCCGGCGGAAGAAGAGTATGGTCGAAAGCGCCTCGCGGACGTGTGCGTTGAGAATCGCACCGAGTCGGCCGCCGACCTGGCCGCTGCGATCGAGCGCGACGTCGAAGCGCACGCCCAGGGACAGCCCTATCACGACGATCGCACTCTGGTAGTGGTGAAGCGGGTAGCCTGAGTTTTCGCCACGATCCTCCTGGGCAGCGGAACCGGCTGAATCCAGGTCATTCTGCTCGCTCGGACTCCTCGACGTAGCTTCGGCCGTGCCACCGAGCGCTTGGGCGCAAGGCGTCTGTTTTCAGCTCTTTGCGAAGTCTCATAGCGATGGGCAGTGAGCCAGCTCAGGCTGGCAGACACCTCAGCCGGAGAGCTCGGCGTCCAGCTTCTCGACTTTGGCGAGGGCACCCCAGGACTTGTAGCCGTCGCGCGCAGCAGCGAGCTGCACCCGGGCGTTTTTTGCATTGCCCTGCTCCAGTTCGAAGCGGCCGGCGAGCTCAGAGGCGAGTGTGGCGTTGAGCGGGAATCCGGCTTCGCCGGCGCTCGCGCGTGCTTTGCGGTAGAGATCTCGAGCACTGTGGGCGTCGCCGCGCAGGCGCGCCAGCTCTGCGTCGACGAGAAGCAGTTTGTGGTCGAAGTTCTCAGGACACGACGCCGACCATTTGGCTAGGAGTCGCTTCTTCGCCTCGATGCCACGGCGCAGTCGAAACTTCGCGAGCGGTCCCGCCGATGACCATCGACGGGCAAGCGTGAGGGCGTGAAAAAAGGCGTGCTCGCCGTAGACGAACTGACCGCGAGTCGCAGCCACGCGCCGGTCAGCCTCCACGGAAAAGGCATAGGCGTCGTCATAAAGGCCCATGACAAAGAAGGCCTTGAGCCTGAAGGCCAGATAGAAGCCGGCCGAGATCCGATCGTCCAGCTCGATGAGGTCGCGGCGAAATGTCTTCTCGTCGAAGGTGCCGTCGTCGAAGGTTGCTTCGTGCGTCGTTTTTCCCGACAGATAGAAGAGCATCTGGCGCAGGGCGGCGATCTCCACCATAGTGTGCGGATTGCCGAGGCGGATCAGAAAGTCCTCGTGGTCCTCGATGAACTGTAGCGTGCCCTCCACCGACGGCGAGTACATACACTGTTGGGTGATCGCCACGTTGAGAAGGAAGCCCGCAAAAAGCAGGTCGCCGCCGCGGAGGCTCAGCTGATGACCTTCGAGGAGCAAGTCCTGGAGTTCCTGCAGCGGCCGTGTCCAGGGAAACAGGAATGCCGCCACCATGAAGAGCGCGCGTCCGGCGGCGAACGGATCGCCGCATTTCCTGGCCAACGCCAGGGCCACGTCTCCGAGTGTCCGTGCGCCCGCAAGATCGCCGAGCGCCTGCTGCCGTACGAAGGCGTAGGAGGCGTACATGAAAGCCGTCATCGGGTCGTTTCCCCAAGTGGCAGTTATCTGCACACCGCGCATGGCGTAGTAGCAGAAGAGATCCTCCCGGTAGGTAATGAAAGCAGGAGGGATGGCGCTCGACAAGAGCGCGAGCAGGACGTGCTGCTCGTCGCTCGAGAGTTCCTCGAGGGCGAGGAGATCCTCGGGCGAATGCTTCCTCAGTATCCACCACGTTCGCAACAACTCGCGGGCAACCGACGGCTTGCCGGGCCGCGTCGGGTAGCGAGCACCCAAGAAAGGCAGCGCCTCGTCGATTGTGGCCAGGGCCTCGTTGAGGCGCCCGAGGTGAGTCAAGGCGTTGGCCTTGACGCCGTATGCCTCCGCTTTTTCGAGATTCGAGCGAGTCATCGAGACGTGCTGCTGCCAGTGTCTCTCGGCGCGAGTGAGATCCTTGCCGAGGTATTCGACGTCCATCAAGGTGCGACTGATTCCGGCAACTCTGTCGTAGTCCGTAGACCATGAATCGGCGCTAAGGAAGGACATGGCGGATCGGAGGTAGGCGCCGGCCGCCTCGAAGGATCCAAAGCCTTTCGACCTGAATCCCGCGAGCTCGTTGTAGCGGATGGCTTTCTCGACATCTTCGGCTTCAACCAGGCTCTTTGCCGCGCCGTTGTAGTGGTCGGCGATGTCGAGAGCGTGCTCCTCCAGCTCCCGTTCCCACACGTGCTCCATGGCACGTGCGACCGTCAGATGGAGTCTCTCGCGGGCGACCGGCTCGAGGTCGTCGCGGACTGTTTCTCGCAACCGGTCGTGACTCAGACGAAAGAGAAGACCGGGACCTGGGACTTCCTGAACGACTCGCTGCTCGACGAGGTGGCCAAGTGCCGAGTGCATCCGCGCAACATCGAGGCGGGTTGATTCCATCAGCACATCGGCCGCCGTCGGTCGTCCGCACACGGCCAGCACTTCGATCAGACGGCGCTGGTCGCGATCCAACATCGCGGCCCGGCGGCGGAATACCGCAGCCACGGTCGAAGGCATCACGATCTCGCCGATTCTCCTTCTCACCTTCCAAGAGCCGCCGGCGAGGTCGACGATGCCGTCCTCGACAAGAGAGCGCATCAACTCCTCGACAAAGAAGGGATTGCCGTCCGTCTCGCGAGCGAGCCGATCGACGAAGGCTTCGGGAAGCTCGCTGGCACCAAGCATCGAGCCGACCATTTCGCTGACGTCGGCTGCGCCCAGAGGCTCGAGTCGGATCTCCTCGAGATTACCCGCCGACCGCATTAGGTCGCGCATCGCCTCTGCTGGCCGCCCGGCAATCTCCTCGTCACGGTAGCTTCCCAGGATCGCCACGGGTACCGCCGTCCCGCGGCGCTCGCCGACGGCGATTCGTCCGGCCAGCGTCGTCAGAAGCTCCGTCAAGTCGGCGAGGGCCCACTGCAGATCGTCGAAACACAGGACGAACGGTCCGAGGTCTGCGACGCGGAACAGAAAGTCCGTCACCGCCTCGCGAAGCCGCGCCTGCTCCTTATGGACCTGCCCCAGCGGCAGCGACGGCTCTATGCCTCGCGTCTTCGCCAGGCGGGGACAGATCTTCGTGAGCTCTGGACCGTAGTGACAGAGAAGGTCCTCGCCGCCGAGCCCGTCTGCGTAGCGGATCAGGATCTCCAGCGCCGGCGCCAGCGGCTCGAAGGCGGAGAAGCTTCCCTCGAAGCAGCGGCCCTGACAGAACAAGACACGTGAAAGCTGGGTGTCGTGGCGGATCTCACGCAACATCCTGGACTTTCCGGTGCCGCTCTGCCCACGGACCGCCAGAACAGGGGGGAGGCCCGGCGCGCCGCGGGTGCGGCGGCTGACAAAATCACTCACCCGACCGTATTCCAACGTGCGATCGACGAAACGACTGGAAGAAACGTAGCTCTGCTTCGTCTCCCCGGTCTCGAGCTCGTGGGACATGCCGCCACGCCGATTGATGTCATCGATCACGGCGTTGGCCGTGGGATAACGATCGGCCGCGTACCTGGCGCAGAGCCGCCGGACAATCGATCTCAACCATTGCGGGACGGACTCCTTCTCCGCCTCGTTGAACTCGGGACGTTGCGTTCGGTGCATCTCCAGGAGCTCCGGCCAGGAGCGCGCCGGAAAGAGAGACCGTCGACACAAGAGCTCGAAGGTCAGAGCGCCGAGCGAGTACAAATCAATGCGATGGTCGACGAACGTCTCCGGATCGGCCATCTCTGGAGCCATGTACAGCGGTGTGCCGGCAGAGCTGGCCGCCGGACCGATCGGCTTGGTAGCTGCCAGGCCGAAGTCGAGCACCTTTGCTCGACCCGCTTGGTCCACCAGAACGTTTCCTGGCTTGATGTCGTAGTGGATGATCTTGCGGCTGTGGACATAGGAGAGAGCGCGACAGACCTGAACGACATGGTCGACTACATGCTTCCAGTCAGCATTCTCAGTGGCTTTGAGAATGTCGCTGCCGTCGACAAACTCCATGGTGAAGAAGCAGTCATCAGTGCCGTGGAGCGGTTCGAAGTCGTATGCCGCAGCGATATTGGGATGAAGCAGCTCGGTAAGGGTGCGAAACTCCGCTTCAAAGCGATCGAGACGTGCTGGTTGTGTCGCTTGGCGCAGGATGCTCTTCAGGGCGACTTGGCGGTCCGGGTTCATGGGATCGTGGACTCTGTAGACCACTCCCATACCGCCTTTCCCGAGACATTCTTCTACGCGGTAGCGCTGGTTGATGATGGTGCCGGGTGCGAAATCAGGCGTCGTCTCACCGGCGGCGGCGGGAACCTGCGCATCGTCCAAGAAAAGTGTGGAGTCGAGACGCGTCTGACGCTTTCGGTTCTGGTCGCCATCCGCTTTTGTCATCGAGTGCGCCTTTCGACCTAGGCCAAGTGCGGCTGAGCAGCCCCTGCGTGGAGTCGCCGGTATGACCGCAGGCCGTTGACCTGCGCAGTGCCGGTTGACCAAGGGCAGTTTGGCAAGCTCCACCGCATCAACAGAACCTGCGTCGCGAGGTGTGGCTGGCAGGAGCTGTGCTCTCCGGAGGAAACCGCCAAGTTGACTCTTCGCCTGCAGTATACGCCTGTCGGCGGGTCGGCTCTCCGAGTGCAACCTTAGTCTGTTCGGAATCGCTACTCGTCTGCGCTCATCGCGGTCGACACCGAGATCGCGAACCCGTCCGGATCTACGACGCCGAAGTCTCGAGCACCCCACGGCTGGTCCGTAGGCTCGTAGGCCAGCGTGCCTCCGCGCGCGACGATGTCGGCGGCCAGCTGGTCGATGTCCTGCACCGTCGTGCAGTAGAGACGGAGGCCGGCGCCTTTGTGCCGGTCACGACCCTTGGCCCAGTCGTCCTGGCCGAGGAGGAACTCCGCGTTGCCGGCTTTTATCACTGCGCCGACGAGCTTGTCCTCATGCGTCATCTCGTTGACGACGATGAACCCCAGGACGTCACGGTACCAGGCGATGCTCGTGCTCATGTCGCCGACGGTGAGCGTCGGCATCACGGCGCGGAGGCGAAGTGTCTCGGGCTTCTTTCGTGCCTGCATGATTCTTCTCCTTCCAGTCGATCGAGAATGACCAGCGTGTCATGAAGAGAACAACAATCTCCCGCTCAAACACCCAGAAGCCTTGGAAGTGTCGTCTCCATCATCTCTTCGGCCTGTTCTTGAGTCTCTCCCAGCGCGATGACGTCGAGCTTGCCGTTGGCGGCCAGCGGGCCGACGTTGTAGAAAACGAAGTGTCCGCTCCCGGTCACGGGATCGTAGAGCTCGGGCTCGACCGCGGCGAGGATGTCTGAGAAGGGTCTTCCGACGAGCGCCGAACGAACAAAATCCTGGGCGCGGTACGGTGGGCGGGGCCCCTCGAGCAGTCTTTCGACAAGCGCCATCGGTGTGCTGGTGCCGCCCCAACGCCCGTTGCACTCGGTGAATCGGAGCTCGAAGTCGCCGTCCGGATCGCCGACCACCAGGAGATCGAAGGAGCAGCGACCGACGTATCCGAGAGCTTGCAGGCCGGCGGCGATGCGCAGTGAGGCGTGCGCCATGGCCTGGTTGACGGGCGGTGGCAGCGTCGACGGGCGAGACCCGATGAACACTCCGTGCTCGCCTTCGAGCAGCTGTTCGTAGACGCCGTCGAGGCGTGGAGGTCCCAGATCCTCGGGCGGGATCCACAACTGAGTCGAGGGCGAGAGATCGGTTTCTTCCCAGGCTACGGCTTGCACGTCCTCGTCCCCATGCCACTCGGTCCGGGCGAGAAAGTCGTTCACCCGCTCGCGGACATGGTCTGGGCCAAAGCTGAGAAGTTGGCGGGAATCGAAGACCTCATTGCCCATGGCCGAGGCGCAGCGGAGGCGCTTCAGAGCGACGCGAGAGTGTCGGCTGGCGAGGTCGATGAGATGCTCGGCGACGTCGGTCGGGTCGTTGGTCTCGTACGTCTCGACGAGCCACTCGGATCCCAGGACCCGAGTGACGACTTCGCCAAAGGCCGCTTTGTCGTTGGCGATCCAGGTGACAGGCGGCGGCGGCGCGAGGATGATGACTGGCTGTCCGCTCTCCTCCGCCACACGCCGGCCGAGGTCCCAGACACTCTCGATTCCCATGTACGGGTGGATGATCAGGCCGCCGCCGGCGCGCGCAGCGGCAGTGATCTGTGCCAGCCCCGGACCGCTGGAGAGAGCACTGGCGACGGCGAGGGGATCCTCTTTCGGCGCTGCGCGAACGAACTCGGCGGAGCCGAGGCGCAGGTGATCGCGACAGTAGGCTTCGTAACCGGGCGTCTGCGGAGTCACTGCGCCGAAGAGGTCACCGCTACCGGCCCGAAGGCGCGCGCGATGCTGATACTCCTCGACGCCCGAGACGCCGGTGAGGAACGGAATGGCCGAGACATCGTCCAGGCTCAGCACGGGAAGACGAGGAAGAGCGCTCATCCAGCGACAGGGGCCGAAGGGCTCGAGGGCTGTCCCGAGCTCGAGGCGCCCTGCCAGTGGTTGCACGGCGGCTTTGGCTGTCGCGCGCCCGGCCGCATCGAGGGTCATCATTCGGGCGACTCTAGCAAGCACCGGCTTCCGGGGCTTCTCGAGCGCCTCTTGGCACGATGACCTTGCTTCAGGGCGGACTTGCCGGGGACGAGACGGCGATCAGATCTTCACGAGGTCTACTTTTGCCTGTGGCAGGCGTAGTCGCGCGATCGCTGACACAGTATCGCTCCTCCAGCCGGAACCGCGGTGGCTGGTGGTTCAACGTTGAGGTCGGCGCTGTCTCCGAGTCACGGGGCCGGTTCGCCAGGATCGGTCTGGCACGCCAGACGTCGAGGGTCGACGTTCAGCCAGGGGTTCGATGAATGAAGAAGTTGTATCCGCAGGTTCGGGGAATCGGGGTGGCCGCAGTGAGTCTCGGGGATGACGGAGGATGA
>JAOTUP010000481.1 GCA_029863825.1 Acidobacteriota bacterium
CGGGGAGACCGCGCGACCGGTCGCCGCTCGTCACCTTGGACTCCGGGTCCTCGAGCGAGCGCGAATAGAACGGCACGTGGGGCGTAGTGTGAAGTGAAAGGAGACACGCACATGTTCGGTATCAGTCCTCAGGAGTTTTGGATATTCGGCTCGCTTATCGTTGTCACGCTGGTTTGGTTCTGGAGTCTCATCGATTGTGCGATTCGGGACCACGAGCGCGACATGGACAAGCTGGTCTGGGTGGCGATCATCATCTCGACGTACATTCTCGGCTCGATCGCGTATGTCCTCGTCTGGCGGCCGCGCACGAGTACGAGGCGCCCGGTTTCGGCTGGAGCCGTCCCGGTGTCTGGCGGCACGCCCGTCGCGAAACCGAACCAGTAGACCGGCACAAGTTCGAGCCTGATGCTGACTCCAGGCACCGCTCAGTGACGTAAGGGGTGTGTCCTGTGAAGAGCCTCTCTGCGCTCGACCAGGACACACCCGAGCGGCCGTGACGAGTGCGCTGGTCCCTCCTTGCGCCCCCTCCCGCCCATCGGGGCGGTTTCCCCGGACCCGACGATTGCTACGATAGCGGGCGGAGGTCAGCCATGACGGATCGAGCAGGCGTCAGAGCTCCGGCGGTCGCCGGCCTTTTCTATCCGGAGAAGCCAGATGATCTCGAGGCGAGCGTGCGGCGGCATCTCGAGGCGGCAGCGTGGAGTGGCACGACTCGGCCCAAGGCGGTGATCGCACCGCACGCCGGGTACGTCTACTCCGGCCCGACGGCGGGCTTCGCCTTCGCTGCCCTGGCGACGCGAGCCGAGGAGATCGAGCGCGTGGTCCTCCTGGGGCCGGCGCACCGTGTGGCGCCCGCCGGCCTGGCGCTCCCGGGCGTACTCAGTTTCGAGACACCTCTGGGACGGGTCGCGGTCGATCAGGAGCTCGCGGAGCGCATCGCGCACTTGCCGCAGCTTGAAATCAACGACGCGGCGCACGAACTGGAGCATTCGCTCGAAGTCGAGATTCCGTTTCTGCAGGTCGTCCTCGGGGAGTTCATGCTCCTGCCGCTGGTGGTCGGGGGCGCCTCGCCTGCCGAGGTGGCCGAAGTCCTCGACCTCGTCTGGGGAGGAGACGAGACGGCGATCGTCGTCAGCTCGGACCTGTCGCATTTCCTGTCCTACGACGAGGCGACTCGTGTCGACCGCGCTACGGTCGAGAAGATCCTTCGACTCGAGGGTCCCTTGCGACCGGACCAGGCCTGCGGCGCCTATCCCATCAACGGCCTCCTCGAGGTGGCGGCGCGGCGACACCTCAGCGCCGAGGTCGTCGACCTGCGAAACTCGGGCGACACGGCGGGCGACCACAGACGGGTCGTCGGCTATACGGCCGTTGCCTTCCACTGAGGAAAGGCGAAAGAACCTTGAATCTGCTGCGTTGCACTCCCTGCGGCCAGGTCCACGGGCCACGAGAACCGCAACGTCGGCCTCGGTCTCGAGCCTTGAAGTCCCGATCGTTCGCCGCCTCTCTCCAGGAGTTGAGCTCGCGGCGTGGGTGAGGTGAACGGCATCGGCCAGGGCGAAGGGCGAGGGGAGATTCTCCTGCGGCTCGCTCGGCGGGCGTTGGAGGAGGTCCTCGATGCGGCGACGCCTGAGCCCGAAGGAACCGATCCAAAGGAGGCCGCTACGGAGGGCTGGCTCGAAGAGCAGGGTGCCACCTTCGTCACCCTGACGCTCGACGGGAAGCTCCGCGGTTGCATCGGCAGTCTCGAGCCCAAGAGATCTCTGCTCGAGGACGTGCGCCGGAACGCGCGGGCCGCTGCCTTCGATGACCCGCGCTTTGCTCCGCTGACCGTCGAGGAGCTGCCGGAGGTGACGATCGAGGTGTCACTCCTGTCGCCGACCGAGCCCATCGAGGTGGAGAGCGAAGAGGATCTGCTGGCGGCGCTTCGACCAGGAGTCGACGGCGTCGTGCTCGAAAGTGGCTTCCATCGCGGGACGTTCCTGCCACAGGTGTGGGAGCAGCTGCCGCAGGCGGAGGACTTCGTGAAGCACCTCAAGCGCAAGGCGGACCTGGACGCGGACTTCTGGTCGCCCGACATGCGGGTGTCGCGCTACACGGTGACGAAGTGGAAGGAGAAGGGCGTGAGGGCGTGAGGGCTTGAGGGTGTGAGGGCGCCTTCACTACTCCGCGCGGAGCGCTTCCACCGGGTCCAGCGAGGCGGCGCGGCGAGCGGGGAGGACGCCCGAGGCGATGCCGGTTGCCAGGCTCACGGCGACGGCGAGGATGA
>JAOTUP010000482.1 GCA_029863825.1 Acidobacteriota bacterium
GCCGGGCGACAACGTGAACCTCGAGGTGACGCTGATCGCCCCGATCGCCATGGAGCAGGGCGTGCGCTTCGCCATTCGCGAAGGCGGCCGCACTGTCGGCGCCGGAACCGTCACCGACATCATCGAATAAGGCAATCGACAAACAACAATCAACCTCGATTTCTCAAACGGATCAGCAACGCAGGGATTCAATAGCATGGACAACGACAAGATTCGCATTCGGCTGAAAGCGTTCGACTATCGGATCCTCGACGCGTCGACGGCCGAGATCGTCGATACCGCGCGGCGTACCGGGGCTCGATGTGTCGGGCCGATACCGTTACCGACGGAGATTTCGCGCTACACGGTCAATCGCGGTCCCCACATCGACAAGAAATCCCGCGAGCAGTTTGAGACTCGGACCCACAAACGTCTGCTCGACATTTTCGAGCCAACCGGCCAGACGGTCGACGCATTGATGAAGCTGGAGCTGCCGGCTGGCGTCGATGTCGAGATCAAAGCGTTTGGCAAGTGATTCGGAGTGAAGATGGAAGGCATTCTCGGTAGAAAGATCGGTATGACCCAGATCTACGCGCAGGACGGGCGGGTGGTGCCAGTCACAATCGTGCAAGCTGGTCCGTGCCTGGTCGTGCAGAGGCGAACCTCCGACCGGGACGGGTACGAGGCGGTTCAACTAGGCCTGGTCGAAGAACGGCCCGCGCGCGGTGTCGTCAAGCCGATGCAGGGCCATTTCAATAAGGCGGGCGTCTCTCCTATGAGGCGGTTGGTGGAATTCTCGATTGCGCCGGACGAAGAGTGGCAGGCTGGTGATCAGGTGAAGGCGTCCATTTTTGCCGCGGAAGACTACGTCGACGTGATCGGCGATTCCAAGGGAAAAGGATTCCAGGGGGTGATCAAGCGGCATAACTTCGGCGGCGGGAAAGCGACTCACGGCTCGATGTTTCATCGCGCTCCGGGCTCGATCGGGCAGGCCTCGGACCCGTCTCGCGTCTTTCCCGGGGTCAAGCTTCCTGGGCGTATGGGTGGCAAGCGGGTGACTGTCAAGAACCTCAGGGTCGAGAAGGTGGACGAAGAGAAGAATCTCCTGTATCTGCGGGGCTCGGTTCCGGGTCCGAGAAACGGGTACCTGCACATTCGACGTGCGAAGAAGGGCTGACGATGAAGATCGAAGTCCGCAGTTTGACGACCAAGAAGGTCAAGAAGATCGAAGTGCCGGAGGCGGTTTTCGCCTATCCGTACAAGGAGCACCTTATTCACACCGCCGTGCGGGCCAATCGGGCTGCGCAGCGGGCGGGCACCCACAAGTCCAAGGCTCGTGGTGAGATCACCGGGTCCACTCGCAAGCCGTGGAGGCAGAAGGGTACCGGCCGGGCCCGCGCAGGGAGCGCCAAGTCGCCGCTGTGGCGTGGAGGCGGAACGACCCACGGACCGCGTCCGCGGAGTCATTCGCTGGGCCTGTCGGCGCGGGAGAAGCGCAACGCCCTGAAGTCGGCGCTGTCGAAGAAGCTCGAGCAGCAAGGTCTCGTCGTCCTCGACACTCTCGAGCTCGGGTCCCACAAGACGGCCGAGCTCGCGAACCATCTGGAAGCGCTCGGGATCGCCGGCAGGGTGTTGATCGTCGATGACTACGAGAACCTCAATCTGGGCCTCGCGGTGCGCAACAATCCGCGACTCAAGGCTGTCGACGCTCTCGGGCTGACCGTTTACGATGTCGTCGATCGGTCGGTCATTCTCAGTGAGCAGGCTCTTGGTCGGCTGCTGGAGGTGCTTTCGAAATGAGAGTCCAGGAAGTGATCCGACGGCCGTTGATCACCGAAAAAGCGACGCTGCTCAAGGACGAAAAGGGCATCGTCGCATTCGAAGTGGATCGACGGGCAACGAAGATCGATGTCAAGCGAGCGGTGGAAGCGCAGTTCAAGGTCAAGGTGGCCGAAGTCCGGGTGGCGAACATGCACGGCAAGGTGCGTCGTCAGGGCCGGCATTCGGGGAGGCGACCGGACTGGAAGAAGGCGTACGTGAGGCTGGTCGCCGGCGAAAAGCCGATCGAGTTCTTCGAGGGCGTCTAGTCCTGGAGTTGGAGAGACAGAGGGGAACCCATGGGTATCAAGCAGCTCAAACCGACGAATCCGGCAAGTCGCTTCGCGTCTATGCCGACGTTCGACGAGTTGACGAAGACGCCGCCGCACAAGCCCTTGACGGCAGGCAAGAAGCGTAGCGGGGGCCGCAACAACAAGGGACGGATCTCGGTG
>JAOTUP010000037.1 GCA_029863825.1 Acidobacteriota bacterium
CAGGAGCAGTCGGATCGGTCGCGCCGGGGCAGCTCCGAGATCGAAAGTGAAGGTCCACGGCTCGCGAGCGACTCCCTGGTAGGCACTCGGCTCCCAGCCGTCGGCATAGATCCCGTCGCGCCGGCGGATCCTGTCGGAGACATCACGAGCGCTGGCATCCCAGGCACGGGCGACACTGCGCACGTCACGACTCCCGTGGACCCGCTCGTCGACCATCTCTCCGGGCTGGATCTTGAGACTGCTCGCCACTTCCACGTCGGCCGGGTGTTCCACCACCCAGAGGCGAAGGTAGTCGAAGAAGGCGGCTTCCCAGAGCTCTTCGGTGATGCGAAGCTCGTAATGGTCGTCCTCGCTTGGGGCGCCCTCTATGAGCACCAGCTCCTGTGGGTCCGCACCGAGAAACACACCCTCTGAGATGGGCAGTCCGATCGGTGCGCCCCACAGAAGGTCCGTCACAAAGCGGAATCCGTCTTCGCCCTTGACGTAGAGAAACGGGCAGCTCCCCTTGAGCTGCTGCTCCTCGACGATCCGCTGATTGGTCTCGGGCTGCAGTCTGTTTTGCGGCACCCCGTTGGTCCAGATGACCCGCAGGAGATCCGGCTTCGCGACAGAGCCGAGGCCGAAGTGCACCGTGTCGCCGTCCGCCTCGCGGAACTGATAGGCAGAGCCGGACTTGACCTCGACAGCGGACCCGAGCCCGAAAACGTTGTTCTTGCTGTTGCCCTTGTTCAGGCCGCGAAGTTGCACGCTGAGGTAGCGATTGCGGTTGCCGCCGTTGTTGGACAACAGGTGAAGACCCTTCCCGCCGTCAGCGAGGATGTCGAGGTCGCCGTCGCTGTCGACGTCCGCGACCGCCAGAGCGGTGATCCCGCCGAGTGCATCATCGAGCGGCAGGCGGTCGAACCGGCCATCCCGCTGCGCCAGGACGGTGATTCCATCGGCGCCTCCAACCACGAAGTCCAGCCGGCCGTCGTTATCGGCGTCGAAGACCGCGAGCGCTGTGACGCCGGTGATCGATCCCAGGCCGCCCACGTCCCAGGCGGTGAAGCGACCGCCCGAGTTGCGGAAAATGCGCAAGCCTTGACCGCCGGTTACGAGATCCGGCAGACCGTCGTTGTCGAAGTCGGCGCTGGCGATGCGTCGGGCGGCTCCTGCGGCGGGGAGGTCTCCGGAGCGATCGGCGAATCGACCCTGGCGCAGGTTGTCCAGCCAGGTGAGGCCGCGCTCGTGAGCCAGTAGCAGGTCGAGATCGCCATCGCGGTCGAGATCGCTCGCCAGGGCGTCGCGAATCGCTGGTAGCTTCATCGTTGGGAGGCTCTTTGCGGCGACGTCGATGAGAGGGCCATCCAACGCGTTGCGCAGCAATCGCAGCGTGTCACCGGCGAGAAAGAGATCGAGGTCGCCTTCGATGTCGAAATCGATGACCGTCGCGGCATTGCCGCCTACTCCGGCGACGCCAAAGCCGGGGGTGACGGACTGCAAGTGACCATCGTCGGCGAGGGAGAAGACGGCCATCTCCGAGGCGCCGTAGGCAATGATCTCCTGCCGGCCGTCGTTGTCGAGGTCGGCAAGCAGGAGCCGCTGATGATCTGAAGCGACATCGACTCTGGCAATGACGCCGATTGTCTCGTCCGGGCTTCTGATTTCGAGGCGGCGGCGCTGTGGCGACATGGCCAATCGTGCGATCTCGAGGACTTCGTCACCGTCGAGATCACCGACCGCGAGGGCGGCTGCCGTGGTCCCGTTGGTGGCCAGAGACCGAACCTTGAAGGTCACCGGTGCCGGCTGGCCCCACGTCGTTACCTCGGGTTCGCCCCTGAAAGTCGTGATGGGATCTCCCTGAATGCCGCTCGTCAGCTCGCGCAAGCCCTCTTTGTACATCGGCGAAATCTTGAGCACGTTCTCGAGCCTCAGGGCAGAGCTTCGCAGAGCGTCGAGCTCGCCGGACTCGAGCCCGTCGAGGATCTGATCGAGCAACTTGTCTGCGCCCGGCGGAGCTTGCCAGATGAGCTCGCGGATTCGCAGATAGACGCGTGTTGCGGCCGGCCGGTCGCCTTTCGTGCGTGCGCGCTGACCGAGCTGGAGCAGGACGACGAGGTTCTCGGGACGGAGCGTGGCGAGACGAGTCAGGGCCGCCGCCGCCGCGTCCCCGGCGTCGGGGTCATTCATCGAGGTCGCCTGGCGGTAGAGGGAGTACTGGAGAGTGACGGCATCCGGGGCACTGTCGGCTGCGCGTCGGAACGCCGCCAGGGCATCGCCGCTGTTGCCGCTCCAATGATGAATCTCGGCCTCGATCGCCAGCAGATGGGGTTCTCCAGGAGATCGCACCAGCGCCTTGCCGACCCACCCCCTGGCTTCGTCGAGACGCTGCTGCCGCAGCAGTGCTATGGCCAGGTTCGCATAAGGAAGCGGGTCGTCCGGCGCGATGCGAACGAGCTCCCGAAAGGTCGCTTCGGCGGGCACCGGTGCTTCGTTTTCGAGCTCGGCGATGCCTTGATTACGGAGCTGGATGGCACGCGCGGATGGCGGTGCGGCAAAGCCCTGAGTGCTCGCGAGCATGCAGCCGAGAGTGACGATGGCGACTCGGTACATGGTCGTGGGTGCTCCTTCTCTCGGCACGTCGTCCTCGACGGAGCCGAAGCTACTTCTTCTTTCTGCGGAAAATTCGTAGCACGATCAATAGCAAGATGGCCCCGAGTGTGGCGGTGATGAGGCTCCTGATGTCGAATCCGGAGATGCCGCCGAAGTCCAGGTAGGTAGCAAGGAATCCCCCCAGGAGAGCCCCGGCGATGCCGATTAGAATCGTGATGATACAGCCCCCTGGGTCTTTCCCCGGCAACAGGAATTTGGCGATAGCGCCGGCGATGAGACCCATCACGATCCACGACGTCAGACCCATGATCTCGAACATGTAGCAACCCTCCGTTTCAAAGGATGAGAACGTCTTCGGCAGATGGCATTATCTCACCGGAGGAGACCACCCGTGGGGTGGTCGCTCCTTTCGCGCCATCCGGTGACTCGGAAGCGGCACCGGCAGGTCGTGACCCCTGGTTGCGGCTACAATTCGCTTCATGTCCTCATCCCGCGAGCGTCTCTATCTCATCGATGGCTACTCCAATATCTTCCGCGCCTTCTACGCCATTCGTGGTCTCTCCAACTCCCGGGGACTCCCCACCAACGCGGTGTACGGATTCCTCAACATGCTGCGCAAGCTGCTGCGAGAGGAGAGCCCGGAGCTCGTGGGCGTCGCTTTCGATGTCTCAGACGAGACGGTAGTGCGCAAGGAGAAGTACGAGGACTACAAGGCGAATCGCAAGCCGATGCCGGAAGATCTCAAGCCGCAGATCCCATGGATCCGCAAGACGATCGAGGCTCACCACATACCGATCCTGGAGCTCGAGAAGTACGAGGCGGACGACGTGCTGGGCACGCTGGCGAAAAAAGCCTCGGCGGCGGGGTACGACGTCGTCCTGGTCAGTGCCGACAAAGACCTCATGCAGTTGGTCGACGACCACGTCTCCGTATTTCACACCGGCCGCGAAAAGCTGTATGACAAGCAGGCGGTCGAGGAGGACTTTGGTGTAATGCCAGGGAGAATCGTAGATATTCTGGCTCTGAAAGGCGATTCGGTTGACAATGTGCCCGGCGTTCCCGGCATTGGAGACAAGGGGGCGCGCCAGCTGATCAGCGAGTTCGGCGATCTGGACACGCTGCTCGATCGGGCTGGCGAAGTCGGTCGCAAGAGCTATCGCGAGAATCTCCTCGAGCACCGTGACAAAGCCGAGCTGTCGCGCGAGCTGGTGACCATCCACACCGATCTGCCGATTGACTTCGACGCCGGGAGCTTGCGTCACGACCCGCCCGACTCTGCGGCTCTGGCCGAGATCTGTCGTGAGCTCGAGTTTCTGACCCTTCTCGAAGAGCTCACGGCCGGTGAGCAGGGAGACGCGACGCCAATGACGCCGGCCGAGGAAGTCGTGTCCTCCGGCGACTGGCAGCAGGCAAGTCACGGTTTGTCGTCACCGGTTTTCGTTGCCGCGATCGGATTGCCCGAGCCTCGGGGATTGGCCGTTGCGGGCTCGAACGGGTCCGTCACCTTTGCCGACTTTCACCGACAAGGGCTGCGGAACGCAGTCATCGACACTCTCGAGCGCTGGCTTGCCGATCCTGACTGCGAGCTCATGGGCCACGATCTCAAGGAGGTGCTGCGGCTCGCGCCGGCCGGTGGCGCGGCACGAGCCGAGCTCTTCGACACGATGCTCGCGTCCTACTTGCTGCGCTCGGCGGCGCGGGCACACACGCTGGAAGACATCGCGCTCGAGCGACTGCGAGTCAGCTTGATCGGCGCCGAAGAGGCGGGATGGGCGAAGGGACATGAGCCAGGCCTCGGCGCGGAGTCGATTCTGGCCTTTGCCGGTGAGCGCGTCGAGGTCCCACGTCGCCTGGCCGCCGACATGCGTGAGGAGCTTGGTGCCTCCGAGCTGCTCAACGTGTACCGGCGGATCGAAGCACCTTTGATCCCGGTGCTTGTCGACATGGAAGAGACGGGAGTACTGCTGGATGTCGATTTTCTGGCTGTCTTGTCTGACGAAATGGGAGCAGAACTGGCGACCATCGAGGGGCAGATCTACGAGCTCGCCGGAGACCGCTTCAACATCAACTCGCCACGTCAGCTCGGCGAAGTGATGTTCGAGCGCCTCGGCTATCCGGTGATCAGGAAGACGCGCAAGACGAAGAGCCACTCGACAGATCAGGCCACACTCGATGAGCTGGCAGCGAGAGGCTTCGAGCTGCCGGAGAAGATCCTCCGGTTTCGCGAGCTGGCGAAGCTCAAGTCCACCTATGTCGACTCATTGCCCAAGTTGGTCGGCAAGGACGCGCGTCTGCATACGCGCTACGAGCAGGCGGTAGCTGCCACTGGACGGCTGTCGTCCGCCAATCCCAATCTGCAGAATATCCCGATCCGCAGCGAGGATGGTCGGCGGATTCGCAAGGCCTTTATCGCCGGCGCCGGCAGAGTGCTGCTTGTCGCCGACTACAACCAGATCGAGCTGCGCGTACTGGCCCACATCGCTGAAGAGAAAGAGCTGATGGCGGCGTTCAGGGCCGGCGAGGATATTCATGCGACGACGGCGGCGGCGATCTTCGACATCGATGCAGGCCTGGTCTCACCCGACCAGCGGCGGGCGGCGAAAGTCATCAATTTCGGCATTCTCTACGGCATGAGTGCCTTCGGTCTGGCACAGAACCTGAAGATCGGCCGCGACGAGGCTGGCCGCTTCATCAACTCGTACCTCGAGCGATTCTCGGCCGTCAAGACCTATATGGATGAGACGGTCGAGCTTGCCAAATCCGAAGGCAAGGTGGAGACGCTGTATGGTCGGGTCCGCTGGCTGCCGGACATCAACTCGCGCAATTTCAACCTGCGCGAGAATGCCCGTCGCATGGCGATCAATGCGCGCATTCAGGGCACGGCTGCCGATCTCTTGAAGCTGGCGATGATCGCCGTTGCGCGCCGACTGCGTGAGGAATTCCCGACGGCACATCTTCTGCTGACCGTGCACGATGAGCTCGTCTTGGAAGTGCTGGAGTCCGATGTCGAGGCAGTCGGGGAGGCGCTGCGGGAGGAGATGCAGGGTGTTGCCGAGCTCAGCGTTCCGCTCCTCGTCGACCTCGGCTGGGGATCGACGTGGTTCGACGCCAAGGCCTGAGCGCGAATCGGGAGGGCTCCTGCCGGATGCGGGCTTCGGCATGTTGTGCGCCGACGCGTGAGGAGCAGAAAAAAGCGCCGGCGGGCACATCACCCGCCGGCGCCTGAGTGTGGGAACGAAGTTCTCGTCTACTCCTGCTTCACCACGATCTCGGCGCGACGGTTCTTCTCGCGGCCCTCGGCGGTGTCGTTCGATGCCACCGGCTGGCTCGCTCCGGCACCCTCGGTGGTGATACGACTGGGATCGATGTCATAGCGATCGACCAAGTATTCCTTGGCCGCATCGGCGCGGGACTTGCTGCGCGCCAGGTTCGCCGAGTCGGATCCCCGATTGTCGGCATGGCCGACAACGTGCGCTCGCAGAGAGAGATCCTGGACCATGCTGAGCCCGATCTCATCGAGCTTGGCCTTGCCGATGTTCGACACTCGTGACTTGCCGAAATCGAAGTTGATCGTCTCCCGATGCTCGGGCTTGGGCTCGGGTGCCGGTGGTGGCGGCGGTGGTGGCGGCGGCGGTGCGACCGGTTTCGGCGCTGGCGGTGGCGGCGGTGGTGGCGGTGGCGCCGGAGCCGGTTCCGGCTCGGGCTGCCGGCCGCGGAATCCGAAACGCGGTGAATAGGCGAGGCCGACCAGGAGTTTCAAGGGATCGAGGTCGATCTTGCCGGCGACGAACCCGGTGCCGTCGGCCGAGAGCGGCATATAGCGCGCCAGCGCGCTCAAAGCCCAGGCCTTGGCGATCGGGTAATCCAGGCCCGCCTGGACACCGAAGCCGACCTCGTCATCGAAGGACTGGTCGACTGTCTCGCCGAGAATCATATGTGTGGAGGTGTCGAAATTGACCATGCCGACGAACGGTCCGGCGTAGAAGTCCGCTTTGCTGTTGGGCGAGAGATGGAAGTTCGCGCCCACCGTCAACATGCTCGGGCTCAGATCGTCGTGGTCCATCTCCCAGAGATCGAACACGTCGTACTCTGCGAGCGCATCCAAATTGCAGCGACCCAGACCGAGGTCGATGCCGACTCTCTGGTTGAGCAAGTACTCGGCGCTGAGAGCGAAGGCGCTGCCGCCGCCGACGAGGTATTTCCAGTGCTCGCCCCCTCCCTGAGGGAAGGTCTCACTTCGAGAGATCTCGCCATCGGCTTCGGCTCGACCTGCGAGGGCTCGAAACGTCCAGCATTTGGATCCGTTTTCACAATCCGCCGCCAGGGTTGCTGTCGGCAAGGCCAGCACGACCGCTGCAGCCAGGACAGCCCAATTCGTCCAGTTCAGTTTCCTCATGACCTGAAACTCCCCTTCTTTCTTATTGAACTCAAGAAACTTGCCCCTCTCAGACCGCCAGAGAATAGCATGACGTCAACGCGTCAAGATAGTCGCTCGACACCATAGCGCTCATACAGCACATCGAGATGGTGGCGCTCGTGTCCGGCGATGACAAAGGCCAGCGCGCGGGTGCTGAACGGATAGCCGCTGGCGACACCCCGACGCTCGAGTTGTCGCTCCGACAGGCCCGAAAAAAGGGCGATCGTGCTCTGTCTGACGATTTCACACTCGCCGGCAAGCTCTTTCATGGGCCTCCCGTCGAACTCGCCGTCGGCAACGTAGTCGTCCTGGTCCATGCCGGGCAGGGCCTGAGCTTCGCCGCGCGCGAAACACACTGCTCGGTAGGCGAACACTCTCTCGGTATCCACCAAGTGGCCGACGACCTGCTTGATGCTCCATTTGCCGGGCGCGTAGCGGAACCCCGCCTCCTCGTCATCGAGGCGGGAGAGAATTCTCTGCAGCTCTCTCTGCTGGTCGGTAAGAATCGACAGGATCGGCGACGTGCCGCTCACTTTTTCGACGTAGGTGGCGTAGTACGGAGCGTATTCGTCCTCGAGTGGTCGCGCGAGGTCATCAGCGCCTTGCCTCATGTTCGTGGTCTCCGCAGCCGGATGGTAGCGTACACGCTGATTCTACAGGCGGGGGCGCGGCCATGCAGTCTGTTTTCGATTTGACGGGGAAGGTGGCCATCATCACCGGTGGCTCGCGAGGCATCGGCAAAGCGATCGCTCATGCCTTCGCGCGTGCGGGAGCTGCGATCGTGATCGCCGGCAGGACCCGCGAGCCGTTGGAGGGCGCGGCCGAGGAGTTGCGGATGACGGGAGCGGACGCGATGGCGGTTCCGACGCACTGCGGTCGGCCCGAACAGATCGACCGGCTGATCGAGGCGGCAGTGGGGGCCTACGGGAGGGTCGATATCCTGGTCAACAACGCCGCCACGAGCCCCCATTTCGGACCGCTTGTCGAGGCCACCGACGACCTGTGGCGCAAGACCCTGGAGGTCAATCTTCTCGGTTACTTTCATGCTGCTCGACGAGCGGCGGAGGCGATGACGGAGGATGGCGGGAAGATCATCAACGTCTCTTCAATCGCCGCGGCCGAGCCACTGCCCGGCCTGGGCGTCTACGGAGTCACGAAGGCTGCGGTTATGGCGTTGACCCGAACTTTGGCGCTGGAGCTCGGCCGGCGCAACATCCAGGTCAACGCCCTGGCGCCGGGCCTCATCCGGACCAGCTTCAGTCGCGCTCTCTGGGACGACGAGCGGATAGCGGAAACAGCTCTGGCCAAGATTCCAGCGCGACGATTCGGCGAGGTGGAAGATCTGGTCGGCGCCGCCCTGCTGCTCGCAGCGCCGGCATCGGACTACATGACCGGTGTCGTTCTCACCGTGGATGGCGGCTACTCGGTGAGCTGAAGAAGTCGGGCCGATAGAGCAGCGGGCCGGGCAGCTCGCTTCTCACCGGCCGACGACGGGTACGGGTCTCAGACCGCGCGCGCGTAGCTCGCTCGGGGAAGTGCGACTCTTTCGTTTCCGGTCGAGGGCTGATGTCAGGTCGACTCCGGGAATTGCGCCGGACTCATGCCGATCGCGACGATCGAACAGGCCGGGTGGACATCGAGCCCCAGCTGTCGCGCCGTAGCCAACACATCATCGTCTGCGGAGCCGGGATTGAAGAAGATCGGAACATCCTGCGGCAGTGCTGGCAGCAGTGCCGACGTCGAGGCCGGCGCCACGTAGATGCTTATTCGTTCGACGGGGGTCGGCACCTCTTGGAGCGAAGGGTACGCCTTGAGGCCCTCGACCTCCTCAGCTCGAAGATTGATCGGATAGACCTTCCAGCCTGCCTGGTGGTACGCGCGGACACATTTGTTGCCGAACTTGCGACGATTCTGCGACGCGCCGATGACGGCTATCGTCTGCTGCGATCGATCAGGCAGATCACGTCCCTTTCTGTTTGGATGTCTTTACGATTTGTCTCGTGTTGCCGACGCGTCGGGTGAAACCGATGGAATCGAGATGCTCGAGGAGCGGGATGGCCCATTTCCTGCTCAGCCCGAACCGTTGTTTGAAGTCACCGACTCCGAACTCGCTGTCGCCCGAAGCCGTAAGCTCACGGCGCACGGTGGCCACTGCGGAAGCGGCGACGAGGAGTCCCCCAGGGAGTTGCAGGATTTTTCCGGCCTGTTGAAGATACCTCATGACGCCGTCGATGATCTGCGGTTTTGCGCCCGTGGCCTGTGCCAGCTCGCCCGGCGACGGAGGAGTCAGACCTCCCTGCTCGAAGACAGAGATCAGCTGTTGCGCCAGACGTGACTCCTCGCCGGAGAGTTGCGCCGTTCTGCCGGGCTGGCTCACGTGACCACTGTCGATGACGACGATTCTCTCGGCGGCGAGCCAGTCGAGGTAGACATCCGCGAGTGCTGCGGCCTTTCCCGGCAGTATGCGCTCGACAGCTTCGGCCTTCGACATGTTCTCGGCCAGCCGGTCGCGGCCAAAGTGGTCTGCCAGGACCTTTTTTGCCCGCGTTCGCACAGCGCGAAAAGCCGACGGGGTAAGCCAGGTCGATTCGTTGCTTTGCGGCGTGCGGGCCTGCAGCACCTTGGAATCGCCTTCGAGCTGTCGCAGCATCCCCTCGACATGCGCGCGATTCATCCCCAGACGCTGCGCGATAGTGGTCGTAGAGACCCCCGAAGGTCCTGCATCCTCCGTCCAGAATCGAATCGCTTCGAGGTCGCCGCCCGAGAGGGCGGTGAGTGCCGCGTCGAGCCGGCGGCCCCGCCGTCGTGGCCAGGCGGGGTCGAGGATGACGCCGCCACCCAGGGTGAGGGGAGGCGAAGGGCGGCGAATGATGAAGGCGTCGCCCCTGGTCACAGCGACCGGCCGCGCCAGCCTGAGCTCGATGATGGCGGCGGCTCCGGGCTCGATGGAGGTGGGCTGGA
>JAOTUP010000038.1 GCA_029863825.1 Acidobacteriota bacterium
GACACGCAGCCGGTGGACGTCCTGTGGTTCGTCGGCGACTACTACGCCTACCATGAACGCGGTATCGATGCGGCACAGGCCATGGCGCGCGTCTTCACGCGCTTGGGCGTCGACTTCGGGATCCTCGGCGCCGACGAGCGCTGTGACGGCGACTCGCAGCGCCTGGCCGGCGAGCCGGGTCTATTCGAGGAGCTGGCGCAGCACAATATGGAGCAGTTCGAGAAGTACGAGTACGAAAGGCTCGTCGTCTCCGGACCCCACGCCTACAATGCGATCAAGAACGAGTATCCGAAGCTCAACGGCCGCAGCGCCTTCCCGGTCGAGCACTACACGCAATTTCTCGCCGCGAGGCTGACCGATCTCGAGAAGCTGCTGATCAGGCCGTATCCGAAGAAAGTCACGTTTCACGACCCGTGCTATCTCGGCCGCCACAACGGCGAGTACGATGCGCCGCGCCGACTGCTGGAGGCGATTCCCGGCGTCGAGTTCCGCGAAATGTTCCGCTGCAAACAACAGGGGTACTGTTGCGGTGGCGGCGGCGGCGGCATGTGGCTCGACGGTTTTGCCGGCAATCATCAGATCGAGCGATTGTCCGAAAACCGCGTCAAGGAAGCGATCCAGGTCGGCTCCGAGGTGCTCGCGGTGTGCTGCCCATACGAAGTCTCGCGCTTCGAGGATGCCGTCAAGTCGACGAACAACGACGGCAAGCTCGAGGTGCTGGACATCATCGAGATTCTGGATGCCTGCATGGAGCCGCTGGGCGACGCGTGAACCACGCCGTGGCCAGTAATGCGGCGCCTTGGCACAGTCTCTTGCGCCGCGCCCGGATCCCGACGTTCCGATTCTCGAGCCGGGCGCGAGGGGCACGCCGGCGACAACCCGACCGAGACGTTTCACCAAGGAGGAGATGAAGCGAGATGAAACTAGTTGTTCTGATGAAGCGCCTGCCCGACCTCGTCGAGGATCTCGAAGTCGACGACAGCGGCAAGGCGCTCGATGCCGAGTTCCTGAAATTCACCCTCAACGAGTTCGACGATCACGCGCTGGAAGAGGCCTTGTTGCTGAAAGAGGCCACCGGTGGCGAGCTGACGGTAGTCGCGGTTGACGGCGAAGATGTCGACAAGATGCTCTATACCGCCCTCGCCAAGGGCGCCGACACGGCGCTCAAGATCAGCGGCACGGGAGAGATCGGAAGCACGTCGCACCTGGCGCGGATCTTTACCCAGTCGCTGGCCGATCGCTCGTACGATCTCATCCTCACCGGCGTTCAGGCCGCCGACGATCGCGACGGCCAACTGGCGCCGACGGTGGCGGCGATGATCGGAGCACCGTGCATCGAGGTGGTCACCGGCATCGAGCACGAAGCCGGCAAGCTGATCGTGCGCAAGGAGTACTCCGGCGGTGTCCTGGCCGAGTTCGACGTCGAGCCACCGGCGGTGCTCGGCATTCAGGCCGCGCGTCAGACGCCGCGCTACGCCCCGGTGTCGAAAGTACGGCAAGTGCAAGAGTCGGCGACTCTGGAGACCGTGACGTTGGCCGCCGATACCGGCAAGAGCTTCGACATCATCCGCATGACGCCACCGGAAACGGGCGCCGGCGCCGAGATGCTCGGCGGCGTCGATGAACTGGTGAAGGTCATGGAAAGCAAGGGGGTCCTCTGATGGGCAACGACATCCTGGTGGTCGCCGAGCACCTCGGCGGCACCCTCAGCGACACGACGTTCGAGCTGCTCGGCATGGCCAAGAAACTCGCCTCGCAGACCGGTGGGTCGACAGTGGCGGCGCTCATCGGCGGCGACGACACGATGCTGTCGCAGCTCGGCGCCGCGGATCTGGTCGTGCGAGTCGGCGGCGGCGAGATCGCCGACTTCAACCCGGAAGTGCACGGCGCCGCTCTCGAAGCCGTGGTCGCCGCCAAGCAGCCGCGCATCGTGCTCATCGGTTACACCTCGATGGGCATGGATCTGGCGAGTCACCTGGCGGTCAAGGCGGATCTGGCTGCCGCCTCGTTCGCGATCGGCATCGAAGCCGGAGACAGCGTCGTCGTCACCAGTCAGCTCTACGGCGGCAAGATGAACGTGACAACGGATTTGGGCTCCGGACCGTGTGTGGTCAGCGTGCTGGCCGGCTCCGCGCCAGCAGACGACGGTCGCGCTCATGGCCCTCCCGCGAGTGAAGACCTTGCGGTTCCCCCAACTGCCGGCAAAATCCGCTTCCGCCGATTGATCGAGCCCGAAGCGGGCGATGTCGACATCACGGCGCAGGACATGCTCGTGGCCATCGGACGCGGCATCGGCAACAAAGACGACGTCGAGGTGGCCGAAGCGTTGGCCGAAGCCCTGGGTGCCGCCGTCGCCGGATCGCGGCCGCTGATCGACGCCGGGTGGCTTCCCAAGACCAGGCAGGTGGGCAAGTCGGGATTGAAAGTCAGTCCGAAGCTCTACCTGGCGCTCGGCATTTCCGGCGCCCCCGAGCACATCGAGGGCATGAAGAGCTCGAGCACGATCATCGCAGTGAACACAGACAAGCACGCGCCGATCTTCAACTTCGCTCACTACGGCATGGTGGCGGACCTCTTCGACGTCTGCGAAGAGCTCACCGAGATCGTGGAGGAAAAGAAGGGCTGAGAACGACGCAGCCGTCGACGGACGGTGCGAGGAATCGCGAGGTGCGGACATGCTGACGACGCCGGAGAAGATCGCCTTCATCCTTCTCGTTCTCGTCTGCGGCGCTCTGGCCTTTACCGGCTTCCGCCGCATCTTTCAGATCGTCGGGCGCGGCAAGAGCGCCCCGCGGACCGATCACCTGCTGGCGCGGGTGACACGCGCGCTCGTCGATGTCGGACTGCAGCGACCGATGTTCAAGGCGCGGCCGTGGGTCAGCCTCTTCCATGCCTTCATCTTCTTCGGCTTCAGCTTCTATCTGCTGGTCAACATCAACGACATCTTGGAGGCCTTCGTCGACGGCTGGTCGACAATCGGCGGTGGACCGCTGGCGAGTCTCTTTAATCTCCTCTCCGACGTGTTCAGCGTCTTCGTGCTCCTCGGCATGATCTTGCTGCTGCTGCGTCGATTCGTTCAGCAACCCGAGTCGCTTAGGTTCAACCCGGCCGTCAAGCTGCATCCGAAGGTGGCCCAGGGTTGGATCAAGAACGACTCCCTGATCGTCGGCGTCTTCATCCTGCTCCACGTCGGCTCCCGCTGGCTGGGAACGGCGCTGCACCTGGCGGAGCGTGGAGCCGGCGACCCCTGGCTGCCGACCGCCAGCGTCGCCTCGCGCCTGTTCGCCGGAATGTCGGTCGGCACGCTCGAGACCGGCATCCATGTCTGCTGGTGGCTGGCGATGGGCCTCATCGTCCTGTTCTTGCCGTACTTCCCGCGCAGCAAGCATCTGCACTTGATGGTGGCACCGGTGAACCTGGCGCTCGACAAGCGCACGCCCCGCGGAGAGCTCGAGAAGGTCCAGGACGCCAGCCATCCCGGTGCCGCGACACTCACCGAGCTGCCGTGGCCGAACATCCTCGACAGCTTCGCCTGCATCATGTGCAATCGCTGCCAGGACGCTTGCCCGGCTCACGCCTCGGGCACCTCATTGAGCCCCGCAGCGCTCGAGATCAACAAACGCTACTTCATCAACGAGCATGCCGCCGAGCTGGCCGCCGGCAACGGCAGTGCATCGCTCCTCGACTTCGCGATCACCGAAGAAGCCGTGTGGTCCTGCACCTCCTGCTTCGCCTGTGTCAGGGTCTGCCCGGTGGGCAACGAGCCGATGACTGACATCATCGCGCTCAGACGCGGCATGGTCTTCGCCGGAGAGATGCCCGACGAAGTGGCCGAGGTGCTCCGAAGTCTGGACGAAAAAGGCAACTCGTTCGGCGACTCGGCGCGCAAGCGGGCGAAGTGGACCAAGCCACTCGATTTCAAGATTCCGGACGCCCGCAAGGAACCGGTCGAATATCTCTGGTTCGTCGGCGACTTCGCCTCCTTCGACCAGCAGTGTCAGGAAGTCAGCCGCACGGTCGCCCGCATCCTGCATCAAGCCGGCATCAGCTTCGGCATCCTCTACGAAGGCGAGCGCTCGGCGGGAAACGACGTAAGGCGTGTCGGCGAGGAAGGTCTCTTCGAAGCGCTGGCGGAACACAACCTCGAAACCCTCGAGTCGTGTGACTTCGACAAAATCTTCACCACCGACCCTCACACCTTCAACGCCCTGAAGAACGACTACGGCCCATATGCGGGCGCCAGCCAGTACGACATCGTCCACTATTCGTCATTGCTGCTGGAGCTCCTGCGCTCCGGTCGGATCACCCTGGCACAGCCGCTCGACGGCCGCGCCACGTACCATGACCCCTGCTATCTGGGCCGCTATAACGGCGGCTTCGACGCGCCACGCGGAATCATCGGCGCCTGTGGCGTCGACCTGGTGGAGATGCCTCGCAACCGGGAAAACTCCTTTTGCTGCGGTGCCGGCGGCGGACGGATCTGGATGAAGGACCAGGAGACGCTGGTCGAACGGCCGAGCGAGAATCGTATCCGGGAAGCGCTCGAGCTGGGCGAGATCGACTACTTCGTCGTGTCCTGCCCCAAGGACCTCACGATGTACCGCGACGCCGTCAAGACCTCGGGCAACGAGGGCAAGATCGAAGTGCGGGACATCGTCGACCTGGTGGCCGACGCCATGGGCCTTGGAGAAGAGGAGGCGGTCGCCTGAGCCCGGCGGTGATCGAGCCGACAATGCGTATCCGGCAAGGCGTCGTCGACCGTCTGCGGACGCTCGTCCTTGCCTTCGACCGGCAGGACCGCCTGGAGACCGCACAGGCCTTCGTCGGCTGGCTGGAAGACGAACGCACCGCGGAGGGGCTTCTCGGCGACGCTCGCGAGATGCTGCTGCGTGCTCTCAAAGTGGCGAGCGACCCCGTCAACTTCCGCCTCCTCTCGGCACTCGACCCGATCGAGCCGGTAGATGTCCCGACGTTGATGAGCCGATCCAACCTCGGTAGGGTGGCGGTCTCCGAACGAGTCAACGATCTCGTGCAGACCGGTCTCGCGGTTCGCGAACTGGTGAACGACCAGGTGCGCGGCACCGAGCTGTCGGCCGGGTTCGCCGCCTGGGTCGAGGCCATTGCCTCGGGAGCCGGAACAGCTCTTGCGGACGAGCTCGGTCGACGAGCCGAAAACCTGGAGCGACCGCGCAGGTGACCGGGCTGAGGGTCGTCGACGCGGGTGAGACCGGCGCACTCCGTTCGCAGGCGCTGTGGCACGGCATCGCCGAGACCATGACCGCGGACTCGCAGCCGACCCTGTCCTTCTGTCGCCCGACGGAGCCCTACGTCGGGCTCGGCTACCACCGCTCGCTCGAAGAGCTCGACGCCGAGAGCTGCAGTCGCCGAGCTTTGGCGATCATCCGGCGCCGCATCGGCGGCGGACCAGTCTATATTGACGATCAGCAGCTCTTCTTTCAGCTGTCACTACCGGCGGCCATCGCACCTGCCCGCGTCGATCTCCTCTATCGGCGGTTTCTCGGGCCAGCAGTTGAAGCCTTCAGGACGCTTGGAATTGCGGCCGAGCTGCGCGGCCTGAATGACATCACGGTCGAGGACCGCAAGATCTCGGGCACCGGAGCCGGCCGCATCGGCGACGGCGTGCTCGTCGTCGGCAACGTGATCTTCGGCTTCCCTCATCACCGCATGACCGATGCTCTGGCGTTTCCCTCCGATAGCCAGGCCGCAGAGTGCCTGCGACTGATGCGCCGGCACGTCTCGTCGCTCCGCGACGAAGGTGCAACCGGGGTCACGTTCGAGGAGGCCAAGGAAACGCTGACGGCAAGCTACGCAGCAGAACTGGATTTGACCCCCGAGGCGGAGACCACGACGCCTGATGAAGAAGTCGCGATCGGCGGGTGGGAACGTCGATTCTCCGACCCGCGGTGGCTTGCCGGCCCTTCGACCCCTCGCCGCACCGGCAGCCTCGTCAAGATCTCGGGCGATGCCTGGGTATGGTCGACGAGCGACGCCGGTGTTTCGCTCGAAGCCTCCATCGCGTGCGGCCGCATCGAGAGGCTCCACGTCGCCGGGCGCGGTATCAACGGGTCGAGTCAACGCATCGCTCGCGAGATCGCGGGCCACAGCTCCGACCCGACTCGCGTTGAAAACACGTTGCACGCACACGGGATCGAGGGTGAGCGAATCGCGCGACTCCTCGGCCCCGGACTGAGGCTACATTGAGGGAGGAGCGCCCATGACTGCTCAGAAAGACCAGACCGGCGGCATCGACTACAGCCGGTATTTCGATCGCGAAACCCACCTGTGGGTCAAAACCATGAGTCGGGAGGTCGTGCGCTGCGGCTTCGATCCCTTGGGAGCCGAGACCTCGGGCGACATCGTTGCCGTGTCGTTCGAGCCACCGGGCACGAGAATCGAACGTGGAGCCGCCTTCGGCAGCATCGAGGCCGCGAAGTTCGTGGGACCGCTTCTCGCCCCCGTCTCCGGCAGTATCATCCGGCACAATCACGAGGTCGCCGCGGAGCCCGGCTTGATCAATGCCGACCCGCAGGCGCACTGGATGATCGAGATCGAGCCTGACGCGCTCGACGTCGAACTGGGTGAGCTCTTGCACGGCGAGGAAGCGGTACGCGAGTGGTTCGCGGCAGAACGCAAGAAGTTCGAGCACGAGGGATTGCTCGCCACGTGAGCTGCGCACATCCAACCGATGGTCCTCTTGTCCGTCTCGGCCTCCCGGCTGCCGCGGAGATCGTCTCTCTCGAGCTTCCCCCTGCCGAGACCGCGGGGATGCGTTGGCGACGCGAGCGCTTCGGCAACGGCTTCGAGTTCTACGCCCCGGGGCTGAAGCGCTGGCAGACGTCGGAGTGGCGGCCGGAGAAGGCTCACCGCTTCGTCTCCATCAGCGTCACCGGAACTGCCTGCGCGCTGCAATGCGATCACTGCAAGGCCAAAGTGCTGGAAGGCATGATCACACCGAGCAACGGCGACAGCCTGTTCGACATCGCCAGGCGGTTGCGCCAGCGCGGCACCGATGGTGTCTTGATCTCCGGCGGATCGACGCGCACCGGGGAGGTGCCGCTGGCGCCTCACGTCGACGATATGCGACGCATCAAGGACGAGCTCGGCATGCGGGTGATCGTCCACTCGGGCGTCGTGTCGCCAGATCTCGCCCAGGGCCTCACCGATGCCGCCGTCGATGGCGTCATGCTGGATGTCATCGGCGCCGACGAGACGGTCCGGGACGTCTACCACCTGGATCTCTCGGCGGCGGACTTCGAGCGCTCGCTGGCTTTGTTGGCCCGAGCGGAGTTGCGGATCATTCCTCACATCGTCCTGGGACTTCACTATGGGCAATTCCTCGGCGAATGGGACGCCCTCGAGATGATCGCCCGATACCCGGTCTCCACCCTTGTCCTGGTGGTCATGACACCTCTCGTCGGAACACCCATGGCGAGTCTCGAGCCGCCGCCGCTGGACGACACGACCGCCTTCTTCGCTCTTGCCAGGCAGGCCCTGCCCGATACGCGGGTCAACCTGGGCTGCGGGCGCCCGATGGGCGCGATGAAGATCGCCCTCGACAAAGCCGCCGTCGACAACGGACTGAACGGCATCGCCTTCCCCGCCGACGGCATCATCGACTACGCCGAGCGCTCCGGCTTGACGCCCGAGTACTACGAGTACTGCTGTTCACTGACATGGTCTCACTAGAATTTCCATCGCAACTCGATCGATGGCGCTATCTCGAGCATGACGGCGTCTCGGCGACTGACGGTCTGGCCGTCGACGAAGCCATCATGTACGGCTACGGGCGCGAGCGAACAGCTGCCTGGCCGGCGACGCTTCGCCTCTACACCTATCGCGCCGACTGCGCGTTGGTGGGTCGCTATCAGAATCTCGACGACGAGATCGACGCCGAGTTCTGCGCCGCCCACGGCGTCGAGGTCGGCCGCCGCCCTACCGGTGGTGGCGCGATCATCATGGGACCCGGACAGTTGGGCGTCGCCCTGGTCGCTCGTGCGGTCGCCGACGAAACACCCCGCCGGGCGCTCAAACGCTACGCCTCCGGCATCATCGGCGGCCTTGCTTCGCTCGGCATCACGGCCGCCTTCCGCTCGAAGAACGACCTCGAAGTCGACGGCCGCAAGATCGCCGGCCTCGGCCTCTACCTCGATGCCGAGGGAGCGATCCTCTTCCACACCAGCGTTCTCGTCGACCTCGATGTCGAGCGCATGCTATCGGTGCTCCGCATCCCCGGTGCCAAGCTCTCCGACAAGGCCGTCGAGCGCGTCGAGGAGCGAGTCACGACCGTCTCCCGGGAGGTCGGCCGAAGATGCGCGGCGACGGACGTGCGACAAGATTTCTCCACCGGCTTCGCCGCCGCCTTCGACATCGAGCTGGAAGACGGGACGGTCAGCGACGATGAATGGCGGCATGCTCGAGAGCTCGCCGAGACCCGCTATGGGAATGCGGAGTGGATCCGCCAACGCAGCCCGCGGCGCGACGCCAGGGGCTCGGCAGTGCTCAAGACGCCGGCAGGATTGCTGAGAATCTACGCCGGCGTTCACGCTCAGACTCTCAAGAGCGTTCTCGTCACCGGTGATTTCAATGTCCTGCCGGTGGCGATCGGACGACTGGAATCGGCGCTCAAATGGTGTCGCGCGGATCCTGAGCGCATTGCCGCCGTCACAGCGGCTTCCCTGCGCGAGAATGACCTGGGAGTGCCGCATGACGCCGTGGCGGGTGCGGTCTGGGAGGCAGCGCGCAAGGCCATCGAGTTGCAGCATGACGCCGTGCATCCTGGGCGCGACGGCTCCTGCTATTTCCCCGAGCCAACCGGCCCCAGCTCCGACGACGAGGCAGCGCGAAGCTAAGGAGATGAGTTGATGTCGACTCTCACTGCGATCGGCTCACTCGGCCGTGAGGACCAACGAACAAGCCCCGACTGGGTTCGTATCAGCTACGCCAGCGCGCTGGCGCTCAGGTTCAAGTCCGGCCAGTTCACCCGCGATTTCGACTTCGGCGGCATCAACTTGTTGCTCAACTATCAGCAAGGCTGCCAGTCCGATTGCGGTTACTGCGGGCTCGCCCGATCGCGTCACGGAGCTTACGAGGACAAATCCTTCATTCGCGTCGAGTGGCCGCTCGTGGAGACCGACGAGCTCGTCGAGCGACTGGCGCAGTACGAGGACCGCCTGACCCGGCTCTGCATCTCGATGGTGACGCACGGCCGCGCCTATCGCGACACACTCGACATCAGCCGGCGTATCCGTAGCCGCCTGGAGACACCCTTGTCGATCCTCGTCGCGCCGCCGACGCTGAACGAGGAACGCTTGCAGGCGCTCAAGGACGCCGGTGCCGGAATGATCGGCATCGGGCTCGACGCGGTCACCGAGGAGCTCTTTCGCAGCATCCGCAGCGACGTTCCGCAGGGTGCGCTGAGCTGGGAAAACTACTGGCAGATCGTCGACGCCGCACGCGACATCTACGGACCCTGGAAGGTCAACTGTCACACCCTCGTCGGCCTGGGCGAGACCGATCGGGATCTGATGCAGATCTTCGATCGGCTGCTCAACAGGCAGATCTTCTCGTATCTTTTTTGCTTCAACCCGGAGCCCGATTCCCGCATGGCCACGCACGCAAGATCACCCGTCCGCAGGTGGCGGAGGATTCAGCTAGCAAAATTCCTGCTCGAGGAACGGGGTCTGGATCCGCAGGCCTTCGGCTATGACGATGAAGGCGGACTGGCGGCACTCCATGCGCCGTCGGACCTGGTCAACGACACGGTCGATACCGGATTCGCCTTCATGACCAACGGCTGCCCGAGCGCCGGCGGCGAGCCTGGATGCACGCGGCCGATGGGTAGCTGGCGCCCCGGAGAAGAACCGCGGGACTACCCGTGGGCGCCGAACATGCTGGATATCGACGACATCCGCCACCA
>JAOTUP010000483.1 GCA_029863825.1 Acidobacteriota bacterium
GAAGTTACAGATCGACTCGGTGAGGGCGGGCTGCGTACCCATACCCTGCACCAGAACCCACATCAGTACATTGGCGGCAACCAGCGCGATCGTCATCACCGCCGGACGCAGCGTCGGATTCTCGTCGCGGATCGGCAACATCGCCTTCGATCCTACGACAGCGGCTTCGGTGACTGCGGAGTCAGCCTCCGCACGCCGCCTGGCTCTCGCGATACCGCAGGGAAACGGCTACGGCGCGGCCACGGGAATCCGTACGGATGCTCCGATCTCATGGTCCGCGCCAACCTCGTCACCGCTGAAACGCATACGAGAGCTTGACGAAGACCTCCCGACTTGCCGGCTCGAGCCGTTCACGTTCATCGAGCTCGCGGCTGTCACCCAATCCGACGAAGAGCACCGTTTGCCAGTTGAGCTTGTACGCAAAGACGACAGAGCCGTCGAAACTCTCCGACAGCTCATCGACATCCTCGGGATCGTCGTACAAATCGGGCCGCCGCTCGGTGCTTCGCCATTGGCCTATCAGCCGCAGCCAGCTCTTGGCGTTGAAGGTATAGGTGCCGCGAAGGCGGCCCACTTCAGCCGTAAACAATCTGCCGGAAACTCCTTCCGCAGTCGTGACATTCAGCCGGCGGTGCCCCGTTTCGAGCTCGAGCTCGAGATGATCGCTGGGTCTGAGCTCGAGCTCGAATTCGAGACTCACTCCGTCCCCGGGGCGGTCATTTGCAAAATCGATCTCGTCGCCGAACCTGCCCGCAAACTCGATCTCGGAAATCAACCCCCCTGGCCTGAAGACGATGGTCGGCCGGATCTGATCGCGACGGATGAGGACGTCGCCGGAGCGAGTCTCGTCGAGCAGCAGCTCGAGTCGAGCGAACGAATTGAACAACGAGTCGAAGCCGAATCCCGGCCGAATCCACTTGCTCAAGAGATCGCCGTTCCGATCTACCTTGTAGTCCGAGATCGTAAACAGCCGCAGACGAGTGATCTGTTTGTCCTCGGGATAGAAAGTTCGTCCGATTTCCCAATACCCACGACGGAAGCCGACTTGCGGCACGAAGCCATTATCGGCACGAAAATTGTCTGAGAGATCGTTGTAGAGCGTGAAGAAATCCCACCGTTTCTTTTGCCGGTACCACCAGAGCTCGGCGCCGTGGCCCGAGAGACGGCGACCGTCCCACTCATCGGCAATGTCGGGGAGCATCGGCGTCTGGCTCTCGCTCAACAGCAACTGCCCAGTCACCACGTCGCTGTCGGTCACCTGCCAGTGAAAATCCGGACCGTAGACGCGGTTCGAGCTGCCGTCATCGATCTCTCGCCCGCTGTAAACGAAACTCAAAAAGGACTCGTCGAAATCTCGTCTGAAGCGACCCATGGCGACCAGCGACTCCTGGTCCTGATCAGCCAGGCTCGAACCTTGAGGCCCGGGGATAATGACACTGCCCCCGCCACGATCCTCACCAACGAGAAACGTGTATGTGTTGCCGGCGAAACTCCCCGTAGCGCGGGCGCCCCAACGCGGCGACGTGAAGGTGCGGGTATAGACAGCCGTCAACGGCATGCTGAAGAGATCCGCGCCTTCGAGGAAGAACGGTCGCTTCTCGGGAAAGAAAAGCGCGAATCGCTCGTTGGCCGCGATGAGCGGTGCGTCGGCCTCGATCTGCGAGAAATCCGGATTGAGCGTGAGGTCGAGAACCGTGTCCGGATTCGGCAGCCACTTCGCATCCAGTCCCAACTCGGATTCGATATCACCCGTACGCAACGGCGTCCCGACATCACCTTCCGGCTCGGCTCGCTGACTCCCGGTTGCGTAGGGCGCCGCCACCCAGTGGTCGCCCGAAGGGAGTCCCCTCAGCCCCACCAAGGGGGTCGAGTTGCAGATGAAGCATGTCGAGTCTCGAGGCAGGCGCGAAGTGAACATCTGGTAGCGAAACTCACGTGGGTGGTTGCGATAGAGCATGATCCGCCATTGCTCGGGATCGCTCTCCCGATAGCGGAGCGAGGAGAACGGAATCCGCATCTCCAATACCCACCCGTCATCGGTCACCGTGCCGGCGCTGTCCCAGAAAAAGTCCGGCGCCGAGTCTTCGCCGGCGGCGTCACTCGAAATGGCGTCGTACTGGATGCCGCGAGGATTTGCGAGAAACATCTGGGCAGTGCGGCCGTCATTGCTGCAATCGATGAGCAGACCTCCGTAGTCGGTGCTGCTCGGGACGTTGTCGCGATTAGC
>JAOTUP010000484.1 GCA_029863825.1 Acidobacteriota bacterium
TAGACTTCTGGCCGCCAATGGTACCCACGACCTTGCGGCGATGATGATCGCCCGGAGTGCCGCGTCGAGATTCTGTGCCGGCAAGTGCGGACGCTCCGCGCGGCCTGGCACCGGCCGTGCCCCTGGTCGCGGCCGATAGGCGCCGTCGACCGCATCGATTCTCGAGGATCGATCGCCTTCGCCCACCACGACTCGCACCAGCATCTGCCGAAGGCAGCCGCGAGCGGATCCTGACGTAGAGCATCTCTGCGCTCAAGGCGGGACACGTCGAGAGGCCTTGGACGTAACAGTACTTCCTGTCGCCGACAGGGAACTGACCGCTTCCAGATCCGGATGTGTTGTGCGCCAACCTTCGGTCTTCAGTGAGTAGCCTCGTTTGCAGGCCGCGAGCGGGTGTCCTGACGTAGAGCATCTCTGCGCTCAAGTCCGGACACTCGGAGCGGCCTGGCTGCGATACCCCGGATCCGGTCCGCGCGAGTAGCGCACCGTTGGCGTCTCACAGATCGGGCCGCATGGAGCGACGAGCCCCACAGCCTCACTGGGCGAGTTGAATCCGCGCAGCCGGGAGTGGATACCAGGCGTGTGAACCGAGGGCGCTACAAGCGTACTTAAACCTATGTCGAGAAGCCCGAGGGAGTGCAACGCTGCCTACGCTTCCGGATCCGCCGATTCAGTCCCAGGTAAGCGCCCCGCCCGTCTGATACTCGGTCACCCTCGTTTCGAAGAAGTTCTTCTCCTTTGACAGATCGGTCGATTGCGACATCCAGGGGAAGGGGTTGTCGCGGTTGAAGAGTTTGGGCAGGGTCAGGCGCTCGAGTCGGCGATCGGCGATGTGCTCGACGTATTGCGCGAACTTCTCGGGGTTGATGCCGAGAAGGCCTTCAGGGCACGCATCGTACGCGTACTTTTGCTCCAGTGCGACCGACTGCCGGACAAGCTCGATCATCTCGTCCTTGAAGTCTCGCGTCCAGACGTCGGGATTCTCTTGTTTGATTGTCAGAATGAGGTCGCAGCCAAAAGCGAGATGGAGGCTCTCGTCCCGCATGATGAACTCGAACTGCTCACCGATCCCGACCATCTTGTTCTGCCGCTTCAATGCCAGCATCATGGCGAAACCGGCATAAAAGAAGATGCCTTCCATCAGCACGTAGAAACCGACGAGGTCGCGAACGAAGCGCTGGATGTTGTCTGTTCCTTCGGTGGTGAACTGCGGATCGAAGACGCTTTTCGTCAGATCGACGACGAAGCTATCTTTCTCGTCGATCGACGGAATCGTCTTGTACATGTTGAAGATCTCTTCCGGGTCGAGGCCGAGGGTGTCGCAACAGTAGATGAAGGTATCGGTATGAATGGCTTCCTCGAATCCTTGCCGCAGTAGGTACTGACGAGCCTCGGGATTCGTGATGTGGTTGTAGACCGCCAGCACGATGTTGTTGGCGGTCAAAGATTCGGCGGTCGAGAAGAAGCCCAGATTCCACAGAATGAGCCGGCGCTCGGTATCAGAGAGGACGTCGCTTGACTTCCACTGCTCGACGTCTTTCTGCATCGATACTTCTTCGGGCACCCAGTTGTTGGCGACACCGTCCTTGTAGTACTGCCGCGCCCACGGGTAGGTGATCGGCAAGATCTTGTTCGGGTCGGTCTTCGAGCTGTTGATGATCGGCATGGTCACTCTCGTTCTCTATAGACAGATATGGCTGGGTACCCGGTTCATGACTGACGATCTCTTGTTCTTTCCTGCGGCCTCGCCGATGGCATTCCTCGCCCGCGAGTCTTCTTACTGGCAGGACTCGCAGTCGGGATCGTCGATGCGGCACAAGGACGCGTCGGGGGCCTCGCCAAAAGCCACTTCGACGCGCTGCACGCCACCATTGTCGCCACCAGCTCTCGACGCACGAGGCGTCGCCAGCGCTCCGTACTGCCGCTTCTGCGTGAACCCGTACTTCGTTGCGTCGAGTGTCGATTTCTCGATTTGACTCGCCGCCAGCGTGCGCAAGTAGTACGTTGTCTTCAAGCCGTATCTCCAGGCCGCAAGGTAGATCTCGCTCAAGAGCGAGCCGGAAGTACCCTTGACGAACACGTTGTGAGATTGACTCTGGTCTATCCACTTGGCGCGCGATGCCGTCAGCTTCAGGCACCACAGCGGATCAATGTCGAACGCCTCTTTGTACTTTTCACGCAACTCGTCGGGGATCTCGGGGATGCGCGAGACATTGCCGTCGGC
>JAOTUP010000485.1 GCA_029863825.1 Acidobacteriota bacterium
AGCCCCTGTGGATGCTCCCGGGCGCCGCAGCTCTCGGCGGACTCTTTCTCGGCTCGCTGCTCTTCAGCCCTTTCGGCGCCCCGGTCCGAAAACCGACACTGCAGGCCCACACGCGTGCAGCACCCTACTCGTACCTGCCCCTCGAACTGTCGCTGCTGTCGACCATTCCCGGCTATGCCCTTCTGGCCCATCCCAAAGCGCTCTTCGTCGGACGCCAGGACCTCGTTCAGACTCATCGGCCGGAGAAGCGGCGCGTGTGGGTCGACGCGGTCTCGCGACAGCCGATTCCCCTCGTGGGCGCCCTCGATACGAGCGTCGCCTGGATATATGGCGCCACCAGTACGACCATCCTGCTGATGACGGAGCGGCCGATTGAAGGCGTTTTCTTCCACCTCGCATCGTGGGTGCCGAACCACATCGAACTCGGCCTCTCCGGCGACCGACACGTTCTCGATTTCGACCACGGCCGGACGCCGGGGAAGTCGGCACAAGTCGTCGAGCTGCGGCCGCGACGCGTCCATCGCCGTCACTACGAGAAGGGCAAGCAGTTCCTCGTCTATCGCCTCATCGTCCGGCCGCAGGCCGGTCGCCGGGTGCTGGATCGCCGCGACCCCTCTGACATCTTCTATCTCGGTGCTCAGCTTCGCTACCTCGGTCGGCGAGACCAGGTGACGCAACCGGAGCACTACCGCATCTCATGGCTGACCGTCGAGGCACCCGCCACGGCACAGGTCGGAGGAAGCCTTGATGTTCGGGCTCGCATCCGCAATGCCGGCGACAGCACCTTGAGCTCCGCCGATCCGTTGGCGGTGAACCTCGGCTATCACTGGCAGGACGAGTCCGGTCAAGTGATCGTCTTCGGCGGCGAGAGAAGCTCGCTCCCGAACGCGCTCGTCCCGGCAGCCGAGTCGGACGTCGTCGTGAGGGCGACAGCACCGCAGAAACCGGGCCGCTATCGGCTGGTGCTGGATGCCGTGCGCGAGCACGTCGCCTGGTTCTCGGAACGGGGAGGCGAGACATACACGGTCGAGGTCGAGGTTTTCGACCGCGAGCCGGCCTCCGCACTTCCTAAATGACGCCGTGACGACAGCCGCGAGTACTCCAGTGACCTCCTCCGTGGTGTCGGCTCTCGGCGTTGCGGCTGCACGAGTCGTAACCTCCGGACGTACCTGCCGCGCGCCCACTTTCCGCCCGCGCTTCGCCACACATCCGATCGTGATTCCTCTCTGTATGTTCCTCATCGCTTTGGTGACGGTCTCCTGTGGCGCGGGTGGCAAGACCGGCGAGGAACGCACCGTCGTTGATCTCGCCGACGACGCCCAGTTCGCTCGCCACCAAGTTGAGACCAAGGCCATTGACTTCGGGGAGGAAGGCTCGGTGAAGCACTTGCGAGACGGCTGGTCTCATATCGAGGAAAGCGCCGGTAACACCCGTTTCCGCTGGGCTGTCGGAGACAGCTCCGGCGTGCGACTCAATCTCTCGGCCCGCCGCGATCTCGAACTCACTATGACCGCCAAGCCCCACCCCCTGCCGCAGGCTGCGCCGCAGCAGGTCGACGTCGCCTTCAATGGCGACAGCCTCGCGACGATCGAAATGCAGTCGCGTTGGAGCACCTATCGCCTGCACGTTCCCGCGACCTCTCAACGGCTCGGCGAGAACAAGCTTGACTTCTCGTACCGCTACTCTCGTCCGCTCGAAGAATCGAATGGCCGCGCCGACCGCCGCCTTGCCGTCGCCTGGGAACGTTTGGCGATCACTGATGCCCGCGTCGCGGTCGATGAGCCGGCTACCTTCGGCGAACCTCCACGTCTCTTCATCCCTCTCGGGAATCGGCTCGAGTACTTTGTCGCCTTACCGGAAGGCAGCCGGTTGCGCATTTCGCGAGTGCGGGCTCGCGGCGGCGTCAACGGAGAGTTCGTCGTCGACATCGCCGAGGACCTGCGTGAGCCGCTCGAGATCGTCATCTCGCCGGACGACTCGATCGACGAGCCGCTTCTCGATGGACGATCCGGCGTCGTTCGTCTGGCCCTCACCGCTCAGCCATCCGCACTCCCTGAGGAGACTCAAGGGTTCTTCCTCGATGAGCCCCTCATCGTCTCGCCGACCTCGGGGGCGACAGTCAGCTCGCCGGCAGAGCGGCCCTCACAGCGCCGACCCAACGTCGTCGTATACCTGGTTGACACCCTGCGCACGGACGCTCTCGGCGTCTACGATT
>JAOTUP010000486.1 GCA_029863825.1 Acidobacteriota bacterium
TACGCTCTCGGTGAGGTGGTACGGGGGTTGCTCTAGCGAGCTGCGGTGGCGGAAATGGCGGACACGACAAGGCCAAGGCAGAAACGAA
Organism: Acidobacteriota bacterium; assembly: GCA_029863825.1. GTDB lineage: Bacteria > Acidobacteriota > Thermoanaerobaculia > Multivoradales > JAHEKO01 > JAOTUP01. The sequence goes on from JAOTUP010000486.1 coordinate 89, forward strand.
CGGAGAAAGAGGAGCATTCCATGACGGCAAAGATCAGAACCCTGGGCTCGGTACTCGCAGTTCTGACGACAGTCGTCAGCGTGCTCCTGGCGTCGTCGGTGGCGGTGGCCGGCAGCGCGACGAATGTGGTCGACGGGCTCTCTCTGGCAGCCTCGGCCCGCTCCTCGAGCATCGCCTCGCTCGAAGCTTTCACAGAGTCGGGAGCGGTGACCGTGCGGTTCACCACGTCCGAGCTCGGAGGCACCGTCGGTTTCATCCTCTACCGTTTCGACGAGTCCGTTGGGACCTGGGTACAGGTCAACACCGACCTCCTGCCGGCGGCCCTGGGAGCCGCCCAGGGTGGCGTGTACGAACTGCGGGATGAGATCGCCGCCTCCGACAGCCAGTTGATCTACGCCGTCGTCGAGGTCGGCGCAGACGGCTCCGAGACCGTGTCGGGCCCCTACAGGACGAAGCTGTCGACGCGTGGCAGCGGCGAGGCCCTTCTGGAGTCGAGCCGCGGTGCGGGGCGAGATAAGGTGTCGTCCAAGAGCACCGGTTCGCGGGTGGTGACAGAGACCGGCGCGCGAGGCGGCAAGGGTACTGGCGGCGGTCGGCTGAGAATCGAAACCACGGAAGCCGGTCTCTATCTCGTGAGCATCACCGACATCGCCCGGGCATTCAATATGAAGGCGCAGCGGCTGCGATCAGTAATGCGTCGCGGCGGTCTGCGGCTTTCCTCTGCCGCCGGCGAGGTGGCGTGGCATGCGGCCGAGGAGGGTTTGGGACTCCTCTTTTACAGTGCCGAGCCCACGAGTCCGTATGCGGCGAAGAACGTGTATTGGCTCGAGCCGGGTCGTGGGCGCACGATGGTCGCGGTCGATGGTGGGGCGCCGCTTGCCGGTCCGCGCACCTCGTCGCCGACGACCAGGCGTTTCGAGGTAGATGAGATGCCGGTGACCTCCGTCAGCGGCGCACCGACCGACGACTTCTGGTTCTGGAGCTATATCTCGGCCGGACATGCCGTCTATGGCAGCTCGGTTCATGAGTTCACGGTCGACGACGCAACCGTCTTCTCCGGAATGGCGACGATCGAGGTCGAGCTGCAAGGCGCGACGTCGACTGCGGCCAACCCGGACCATCGAGCGGACTTCCGGATCAACGGCGTTTCGGTGGGCTTCGGAACTTGGGATGGAGCCGTCGCACATCGCTCCACTGTGACCTTTCCGGCTGCGATTCTGAGAGCTGGGGCGAATGAGCTTCAGGTCACGGGCGTGCGGCAGCAGGGCGTGCCGTACAGCGTCTTCCTGGTCGATGGTTTCGACATGACGTGCGAGCGCGCTCACGAGGCGAAGGCCGGCCAGGTCGATTTTTTGTCGACGTCGACGGCGCGTATCACGATGGGCGGGTTCCCGAGCTCCGATGTGACGCTTCTGGACATCACCGACGAGTTCGCACCCGGCGCAGTCTCCAATCTGACGGCCAGCACGAGCGCGGGAACCTTCGCACTTTCGTTCAACCCGTCATCGTCGGACCGCCGCTACATGGCGATCTCAGGTGAGGCCGTGCGGACGCCGGAGAGAATCGATGTCGTCGCGGATCCGGGACTCACGGCGGAGACCGAGGGCGCGGAATATGTGGTGATCTCACCCGCGGCCCTGAGCTTGGCCGCCGACGATCTCGCAGCTTACCGGCGCGGCGCCGGACTTTCGGCGCTGACCGTGGACGTGGAAGCGATCTATGACGAGTACGGTGCCGGGCTCCCGACGCCGGATGCTATTCGGTCGTATTTGCTGCACGCCTTCGCATCGTGGAGAGTGGCGCCGCGATTCGTGGCGCTGGCCGGTGCGGGGTCCTTCGACTATCGGGACCTGCAGGGATTTGGCGGCAATCTGCTGCCGCCGTTCATGGTGTCGACACCGTACGGGATTTACGCTTCCGATGTGCCCTACGCTGATCTCGCGGGCGATGATGACCTGCCTGAGATCGCCGTAGGCCGGATCCCGGCGACGAGCAACGACGAGCTGCAAGGCTACGTCGACAAGCTGCGGGCCTACGAAGGGTTTGCTACCGGCGTCGAACCGGACGATGTCCTCCTTCTTGCGGACAACGCAGATCGGGCGGGCAATTATCCTCTGGATAGCG
>JAOTUP010000039.1 GCA_029863825.1 Acidobacteriota bacterium
CGCTTCGGTCGCGGAGGACAACTCGCACTTGGCTCTCTCAGCTGCTTCCTTCAGTCGCTGCAGCGCCATTCGATCGCGTCGCAGGTCGATACCCGTTTCTTCCTCGAACTCCTTGATCAGCCAGTCCATGAGAACCCGATCGAAGTCTTCGCCGCCGAGAAACGTATCGCCCGCTGTTGCTCTGACCTCGAAGATGCCCTGCGACAGCTCGAGAACCGAAATGTCGAAGGTCCCACCTCCCAGATCGTAGACCGCAATCAGATCCGCTGTGTCCTCGCGGTCCATGCCATAGGAAAGAGCCGCCGCCGTCGGCTCGTTGATGATCCGCAGCACCTCGAGACCGGCAATCTCGCCGGCATCCCGCGTTGCCTGCCGCTGGGCATCGTTGAAGTAGGCGGGAACCGTGATGATCGCTTCTTTGACCTCTTCTCCGACGACCTCCTCGGCAAAACCTTTCATCTCGCGCAGGATAAAAGCCGAGATCTCCTCCGGGCTGTACTGCCGATCACGAACCTGGATCTTCACGTCGCCATTCGTCGCCTCGACAAGCGGGTACGGAAGTATCTCGCGCGCCCGCTGCACGTCGGGATCATCGAACTTGCGCCCGATCAGCCGCTTGACAGCGAACACCGTATTCTGGGGGTTGGTGATCGCCTGCCGTTTGGCGATCTGTCCCACCAGGCGATCACCCTCCTCCGTGAAGGCGACGATCGAGGCCGTCGTCCGACTGCCCTCCCGATTGGCCAGGACTCGCGGGGCCGCGACATCCACAATCGCGGCGCAGCTGTTGGTCGTCCCGAGATCGATACCGAGAATCTTGCTCACAATCGCACTCCGGACTTATTCGGACCCTGAGCCCTCCGAGGAGGCCTCTTGCGGAACCGCCACGACGACCATGGCGGGTCGCAGCAACCTGTCTTTCAGAACGTACCCGGCCTGCAGCTCCTCCTGCACCATCGGCACGGACACATCATCGGCTTCCTGCCGAGAGACCGCTTCATGGACGCCGGGGTCGAAGGCCCCATTGGCGTCGACACGCTCGACCCCGTGACGCTTTAACATGTCGAGGACCTGGCGCAAGATCAGCTCCACGCCGGACTTCAAGTCCTTAAAGTTACCCTCGGACTCGAGAGCCCGCTCGAGATTATCCACTACGGCGAGAATCTCTCGCAATACTTCGGTCCCTGCATACCGCCGCTGCTCCTCTCTCTCCCTCTCCGAACGCTTGCGGAAATTGTCGAAGTCCGCGAGCGTGCGCACCGATCGGTCACGCAGCTCGGCCACTTCTCGCCTCAAGTTAGCCAGCTCATCCAGTCCACTCAAGTCGATATCGCCGTCGCTGACCGGGAGCGATTCTCGCGCCGCCTCAGCATCTGCAGGGACTGCCTTCGCCTCATCCAGTTCATCCCTGGAGGCCGCTTCAACCGCCTCAAGCGCTTCTCTCATGGCAGTCTCCAGGTCCTGTTCGGCCTCGCCGTCGACCTCGAACTCCTCTGTCTCGCCTGCTTCTTGCTTGTCGGTGTCCATACGTTCCTCGTCAGCCCTCCGCGAACGTCTCTGCAAGCACCTGGCTCAGTCTCTCACCGAAGTAATCGACCAGCGGTATGACTCTTTGATACTGCATCCGGGACGGGCCGAAGATGCCGACAGCACCCGTTTGGTCACCCACTCCGTACGTCGTCGCCACCAAACTGAAGTCGAGGTCGGAGGTGAGGTCGCTGTCATTGCCGATGACGACGCGCACGCCGGGACCGTCGATCAGTTGGCTCAGCATGCGCACCAATCCCGCCTTGTTTTCGAACGTACCAAGGAGTCTGCGAACCCTATCGACATCGTTCAGCTCGGGCCGGCTCAACACCGCAGCGGTTCCTTCCACCACAACATCGGGATGCTCCGATTCGAGCAGCGCCAGTCTGGCGAACTCTATGGCATCCGCCAGCAGCCGATCCATTTTGGCACGATCTTCCGCCATGAGCCTCAACAACTGATCCCGAATCTGGCGCAACGTCAGCCCGGCGAACTTGTCGGTGAGGTAATTGGACACCCGCACGAGCTCCTCCCTCGCAACCGGGCTCGAGGTCTCGATCACCTTGTTGTCGACAAAACCGCCTGCGGAGACCACGATGCAAAGCACTTTGGAGCCGGACAAGTTGACAAAACTCACAGCCTTGAGGACAGTCTCGCCCATCGTCGGTGTGATGACAATGCCTATCTGTTGCGTCAGCTCTGAGAGCAGGTGACTCGCCGAAACCATCAGATGAGTTGCATCCGGAAGCACCTCGCGCAATGTTTCCTCGATCTGGCGCCGGGCCCGTGCCGGAACGCCGCGGCTCCTCATCAGCGAATCAATGTAGAAGTGGTAGCCCGCTCGCGTCGGCACACGCCCGGCCGAAGTGTGCGGTTGTGACAAGTATCCGAGATCTTCCAGATCGGCCATCACATTGCGAATTGTCGCAGGGGACAGGGAGCCTCCGCGGGATTTCGCCACCGAACGACTGCTGACCGGCTCACCACTGACGATGAAATCCCGGATAGTCTCTTTGAGAATCTCGCAGTCGCGAGCGTCCAACCCCTTGCCAGTCTCCGTTATCTTTCTTTTTGACACGTCACATTTCCTCGAAGCGACACGCAGTGGGCGATGACGAACACCTCTCGCCGCGTCGGCGAGGCCTCCCACTCACGCCTCCGCCCAGTTCTCCCGTTCCCACACGCACGTACAAACTCGCACGTGTTGTCACACTCCCTATGCATTCTAGCAGCTGGCGGTCGGCCTCTCGAACCCGATAATGACGTGACACGATCCGCTGTCAGCAGCCGGATCAGTCGGAACACGCCCTGCGACGTCGCAGATCGCTTCCGCTTCGACGCTCGGGTGGTAGTATCTGGGGCCCGGATACGGCGACCGGCGACCATCGTTATGGCGTTCTTCAACTACAGCACGATGCAGATGACGGCGAAGATCGTCTACTACGGTCCGGGCTTGTGCGGGAAGACGACCAACCTCCAGTTCATCTATGGACATACGGCAGACGGATCGCGTGGCGAGATGGTGTCGCTCGAAACGCAGACAGACAGAACCTTGTTCTTCGACTTGTTGCCGATGGAGGTCGGAACGGTGGCGGGTTTCAAGACCCGAGTGCAGCTCTACACCGTTCCCGGTCAGGTCTTTTACAACACGACGCGGAAGCTCGTGCTCAAAGGCGTCGATGGCGTGGTCTTCGTAGCCGACTCGCAAGCGCCCATGATCAATGCGAACGTCGAGTCCCTCAACAACCTGGAAGAGAACCTCGCTGAGCTGGGATTGACCCTCGAAAGCCTGCCGCTGGTGTTGCAATACAACAAGAGGGATCTCCCCGACATTGCACTGGTGAACGATCTGGAACGCGCTCTCAATCGCGGTGACTGGCAATCGTACGAGGCATCGGCCCTCACTGGCGAAGGCGTATTCGAGACCCTTCGGGGGATCTCCCGCCTGACCCTCATCGCGCTGCGCAAGCAACTCGAGGCAACTCCCGGAGGACATGCTTCCGTTCCGGCGGCGCAACCCTCTCCGCCTGAAGATCTGGCACGAGAAGAGATCATGGTGCCCGCCTCCGACGAGCCTTCGCCCTCTTGGCGAGCCGGCGCAGCCGCTCTACTCGAACCGGAATTGGGCACTCAGCGTCACCGCAGGGACTATCTTCTGCGCTTGCCGGCACCCGAGTTTCGCCGCCTCCGAAGGATCTCAGTGGCGGTGCATCTCGAGGACGAAACCGACACCGTCATCCGCGAGGCTCGCAGCGTCCGACTGGACGTCGAGGATCCCGATAATCTCGCTGAGGTGCTGATCCAACTTAACCTCGCCCTGCGACCGGACGGGTAGACCGGAAGCTCGTTACGCACTCATGAAGTGCCCTTTCTGCGCTGAGCTCAAAGACCGCGTTGTCGACTCGCGGGAAAGCCGTGACGGGCACGCAGTACGCCGCAGACGGGAATGCATGGCTTGCGGCCGGCGCTTCACAACCTACGAAGAGATCGAGGACATCCCATTCCGGGTAGTGAAGAAGGACGGATCACGCCAGGACTTCGACCGCAGGAAGTTGCTTCTCGGCCTGCACAAGGCATGTGAGAAGCGCCCGGTCGCGGCCCGCGACCTGCAAGAGATCATCAATACCGTCGAGCATCGACTGCATGAGCAGGAAGAGCGTGAGATGACAACCACCGAGATCGGCAGGATGGTCATGATCCGCCTCAAGGAACTCGACCAGATTGCCTACGTGCGGTTCGCCTCCGTGTACCGGAAGTTCGAAGACCTGGACGCCTTCATGGAGGAGCTCAACAAGCTCGTCCGCCAACGAGGTTAAAGCGACCGGCGTATAGAGAGCCAGTAGAGATCAGGTTTTGACGAGACAGCTCGAGGAGGCAGGCGCCGAGGCGCTGCAGCTGCCAGATGTCCTTCCGGTATTGCCGCTGAAAGACGTCGTCGTCTTTCCTTTCGTCATCCTGCCGCTGTCCATCGGACGCGACAAGAGCCTGCAGGCGGTGGATCGGGCGCTCTCAGAGGAGCGCATCGTCATGCTCGTACCGCAGAAGAACTCCGGGACCGAGAATCCAGGAGAAAAGGACCTTTACCGCATGGGCACGGCAGCCCTCATCATGCGCATGCTCAAGCTGCCCGACGGGAGGATTCGCGTACTCGTACAGGGTCTTGCTCGCGCACGCCTCGAGCACATCAGCCACACCGAGCCCTTCCTGCAGGCTCGCATCCGGCGCGTCGAAGAGCTACCGTCCCCCGACAAGACGCTCGAGCTGGAGGCCTTGTTTCGCGGCGTCAAGGAAGGCCTCGAACGAGTCGTCAACCTCGGCAAGGGCATCTCGCCCGAGGTTGTCGTGATCGCGGCCAATCTCGATGACCCAGGTCGGCTTGCCGACCTGGCAGCCAGCAACCTCGCTCTCGACACTCGCGAGGCTCAGAAAATCCTCAGCACTCTCGACCCGATCGAGAGGTTACGAACAGTCAATCTGTCCCTGGTCCGGGAGATCCAACTTCTCACCATGCAGCAGGAGATCACCTCACAGGCGCGCGGCGAAATGGACCGCAGTCAACGTGAGTACTTCTTGCGCCAACAGTTGAAGGCGATTCGCGACGAACTCGGTGAAGGTGAGGAGTTGAGTGCAGATATCGAGAACTATCGTCGACTGGCCGACGAGAAGCAATTCACTCCAGAGGCCAGGGACGAGCTCGAGCACCAAGTGGCCAAACTCGAGCGGAGCCATCCGGAGAGCGCCGAGACGTCGGTGATTCGCAGCTATCTCGACTGGCTGACGATCCTGCCCTGGAGTACATTCAGTGAAGACATCCTCGATCTCGCTCGCGCCAGGCGAATTCTCGATGAGGACCACTACGACCTCGAAGAAGTCAAGGAGAGAATTCTCGAGTATCTCGCCGTGCGCACCCTGAACCCGGACGCCAAGGGCCCGATCCTGTGCTTCGTAGGGCCCCCTGGCGTCGGCAAGACATCTCTTGGCAGATCCGTCGCCCGCGCACTCGATCGGAGTTTCGTCCGCCTGTCGCTGGGAGGCGTTCACGACGAGGCCGAGATTCGCGGCCACCGGCGCACCTATGTCGGCGCGATGCCGGGGAAGATCCTGCAGGGCATTCGCCGCGCAGGGACCGGTAACCCTGTGTTCATGCTCGATGAAATCGACAAGGTTGGTGCCGACTATCGCGGCGATCCCTCGTCTGCGCTGCTCGAGGTTCTGGACCCCGAACAGAACTACGCGTTCCGAGATCATTACCTGAACGTCGCCTACGACCTCAGGCGCGTGATGTTCATCACCACCGCGAATCAGCTGCAGCCGATTCAGCCGGCGTTCCTGGACCGTATGGAGATCATTCGGCTCTCCGGGTATGTCGAAGAAGAGAAAGTACAGATCGCACGGCGCCATCTCCTGCCCAAGCAGCTCCACGAGCACGGCCTCACAGGCGCTGATCTGAAGCTGACCAGTGCCGGCCTGAAACGAATCATTCGCGATTACACCAAGGAAGCCGGTTTACGCAATCTTGAGCGCGAGCTGGCGAGAATCTGCCGTAAAGTCGCCATGCGAGTAGCCCAGGGCGAAGGTCGGGGCCACCGAGTCTCGGTCAACAACGTAGACCAGTACCTCGGACCGGCTCGCCACTTCAGCGAAGAACTCCTGAGCCGCAATCGAGTCGGCGTCGCGACGGGACTCGCCTGGACGGCGGCGGGCGGCGATCTCCTGTTCATCGAGGTCGTCGCCGTACGCGGCACTGGAAAGCTGTTTCTCACCGGGCAGCTGGGAGAGGTCATGAAGGAATCGGCACAGGCCGCCCTGACATATGCCCGCTCTGACGCCGGGCGCCTGAATGTGGACCCGGAGTTCTTCGCTACACACGATCTTCATGTTCATGTGCCCGCCGGATCCGTCCCCAAGGACGGCCCCTCTGCAGGCATTACGATCACTGCAGCGCTGGTCTCTCTCCTGACTGCCACTCCGCTGGACAGGCGGGTTGCTCTCACCGGCGAGATCACACTGCGTGGTGACATTCTCGCCATTGGCGGCGTGAAGGAGAAGATTCTCGCAGCTCGCGGCGCCGGCGTTCGACGAATCGTCATGCCGCGCCTCAACGAGCGTGATCTCACAGAGATCGACGGCGATCTGACGGCCGGTCTCGAGTTCCATCTGGTGGATCACTTCGATGAGATCCTGCACCTGGTATTTCCGACCGGCAACGCCTCGAGGACGAGACGAGGGACGCCTCGCCGCGGCCCATCCAAGAATGCCTCTCGGCCCTGAGGATCGGTTGACTCGTCGGCTTCGGCGACGTGTTGCCAGCCGAGGGAACGACCTGGTGGGTGACGACGCCGCATTCCTGCCAGGCGGCTCGATGGCGGTCACCGTAGATCAGCAGATCCAAGGGGTCCATTTCCCCGAAGGATTGACGCCGGTCACCATTGGCAGAAGGCTGGTGAGGGTCAACGTCTCCGACGTGAGCGCGATCGGCGGACAGCCATCATTCGGCTTCCTGGCACTCGCCGCGCCCCCCGAATACCCCGTCGAAGAACTTCTTTTCTCGGTCGAGGACGCGCTGGCGAGTCACGGAGCGCGACTCGCGGGCGGCGACCTGGCAGTCAGCGACCGGCTCACCGCCGGCCTCACGTTACTTGCACGACGCCAGCCACGGGGACGCTGGCTGATGCGCTCCACCGCCGCGGCCGGAGACCGATTGTGGCTGGGAGGTACGGTCGGCACCTCCGCCCTGGGCTGCGTGCTGCTGCAGCGTGGAGCGACATTCGACGGCCGTCGAGTGAGTCTTCCTCCCACCCTCGGAACACGGTCCGCGGCCGCCGCCCGACGTGCAGTGGTGAGACATCTGAGGCCACCCGACCAGCTCGAACTCGGCGCCTGGTTATCCCGTCGCAGGCGCGTCGCGGCGATCGATGTTTCCGACGGACTGCTCCTCGATCTCGATCGCCTCTGCCGCGCCAGCGGAGTCGGTGCGCTCGTCGAGGCGGCCCGTCTGCCTCTGGATACGGGGTTCTCCGCCTGCGCATCCCGGATCGGGATCGATCCGCTCGATCTCGCCCTTACCGGAGGGGAAGACTATGTCCTCCTCTTCACACTGCCATCCAAGATCCGACCGCCGAAGAAGTTCAACGCTATTCCCATCGGAGAAATCCGCAGCACGCCTGGCCTCGATCTGCGAGGCGCCCCGATTCCACATCGACTCGGCTGGGACCACTTCGGCCATCGTGGCTAGCCACCCGCCATGCTCGTCCCCGTCGCCAAAACGCCGCCCCCCGGCCGCCTGCTTCCCGGCTGAATCTCAGCTCATCAGATACTGAATCACGACTGCGGTCGCGTCGCAGGCGACATTTCCGCCTAATCGATACTCGTGCGAGCCGGCACTGTTCGGTCGACGCCAGTAACACTCGTGCGCTCAGACCGTGGGACGACAGATGATCAGGTCCGGCGACGGTGACCGGGATCGAGCAGATCCACCAGGCCGTCGCCGAGAAAATTCAAAGCCATCACCGTCAACAGAATGGCGGCACCCGGAAATGCCGCCAGATGCGGCGCGTCGAGGAGGTGCCCGCGACCGGCGTTGATCATCGCTCCCCACGAGGGTGTCGGCGGCTGAATCCCGAGCCCTAGAAACGACAGGCCGGCCTCCGCCAGAATCGCCCCGGCCATGCCCACGCTGGCCTGTACCAGCAACGTCGGAAAGACGTTGGGCAGGATGTGCCGCACGAGCACGCCCGAGGCCCGCACGCCGGCGGCCCGAGCCGCGAGGACAAACTCCTCTTCCCGGATCTTGAGGACCTGACCGCGCACCAGTCGCGCATATCCGACCCAGCCAATGACGACAAGCGCCACAACGACGTGGCGCAGCGCCGGCCCGAGGACGGCGACAAGGGCGATCGCCAGGAGGATCCCCGGAAAGGCCATGAATACATCAGTCAGGCGCATGAGCAAGGCATCGACGCGACCCCCAGCGAATCCGGACACCGAGCCGATCAGCGCGCCCACTGCTCCGGCAAGGAGGACGACGGCAAGGCCAACCCCCACTGAGACTCTGGCTCCGAAGAGGAGCCGCGACAGGACATCTCGACCCAACTCATCGAGGCCCAGAGGATGCGCCAACGAAGGACTCTCGAGTCGACGTTCGAGGTTCAGCTCTGCGGCCGAGTAGGGCGCCAGCCAGGGTGCCAGCACGGCGGCGACGACGACGCACAGGGCGAGAACCGCACCAAACACCAGACCCGCTCTCCCGGCGACGCCATGCCCGCCACCCGCAGTGTCAAACATCGGCGCCCGACCTTTCCAGGTTTGACCTCACCCTCTCCACCTCTCTACACTCGGCGCGATGCGCGAGAGCGAGAAACGAGACTCCTACCGTCGGGCGAGCCTCCAACTCGACGAGCTCCTGGCCGATCTCGATGATCCGGTGGCGGTAATGTCGACAGCGGCGGCGGTTCTGTTTGCAGCGATTCCGGCTGCCAGCTGGACCGGTTTCTACCGCGTCGTCGCCCCTGGCCTGCTGCGCATCGGGCCGTACCAAGGGCCAATCGGCTGTATCGAGATTCCTTTCTCTCGCGGTGTGTGCGGAGCTGCGGCGCGAATGCTCCAGACTCAGATGGTCGACGATGTTCACGCCGTCGCCGACCACATCGCATGCGATAGCCAGTCCCGTTCCGAGATCGTCGTTCCCCTCTTCGCACGCGGCCAGCTTGTCGCGGTGCTCGATATCGACTCCCACGAGCCCGCCGCCTTCGACGATGTCGATCGCGAAGCCCTGGAAGCGCTCGCTGCAAGAATCGGATCTCATCTCTGAAACCGGCTTCAGCTCACTCGAATGCGCGGATCGATAATCGCGTAGAAGAGATCTGTTATCAGGTTCAACATCACGTAGGTCACCGCAATCAAGAGGACGACGCCTTGCACCAGGGGGTAGTCGCGCAAGCGGATGGCCTGAATGACGAGCCGCCCCACGCCCGGCCAGGAGAAGATCGTCTCGGTGATGATCGCTCCGGTGAGCAGAGCTCCAAACTGCAAACCAACGACGGTGACCACCGGGATGGCGGCGTTTCGCAACCCGTGGCGAATCAACGCACGGGCGCGTCCCAGGCCTTTGGCGCGCGCCGTCACCAGGTACGGCTGACTCAACTCTTCAGCCAGTGATGCGCGCACCATTCTCGTGAGCAGCCCTGCCAACGCCGTTCCCAATGTGATCGCCGGAAGGATCAAACTGCGTACTCCACCCCGGCCCGACACCGGAAAGAAGTCGAAATGCACGGCGAAGACGAGGATCAGCATCGGCCCGAGCCAGAAATTCGGGATCGAGACGCCCAACAACGACAAAACACGTGA
>JAOTUP010000487.1 GCA_029863825.1 Acidobacteriota bacterium
AGAAGGCGAAGCCATCGAGCACAGGATGGTCACCAAGGCGATCGAGCGGGCGCAGCGGCAGGTCGAGGGGCGCAACTTCGAAGTCCGCAAGCATCTGCTCGAGTACGACGACGTCATGAACAAGCAGCGGGAGGCCATCTACCAGCTGCGACGGGACATCCTCGAAGGACGCGAAGGACGCGAGTACGTTCTCCGCGTATCGAGCGATGTACTGGACTTGGTCCTCGAGAACCACTGCCCCGAGAAGGCCGATCCCCGTGACTGGGATCTCGTCGAGGTCAAGACCGACATCCTCGCCTACTTCAATCTGAACCTCGGCGAGCTCGGGATCAACGCGGAAGAGCTGGGAATCGACGAGCTGCGCGAGAAGCTGTGGTTTGCGATCGAGACACGCTACGAAGAGAAGGAACAGCGGCTTGGTACTGAGCTCATGCGGCTCTTCGAGCGCGACATTCTGCTGCGCATCGTCGACCATTCGTGGAAGGATCACTTGCTTGCCCTGGACCACCTGAAGGAAGGCATCAGCCTGCGAGGCTACGGCCAGCGCGACCCGAAGCAGGAGTACAAGCGCGAGAGCTACGAGCTGTTCCAGGCGATGAAGGAGCGCATCGAGGACACCGCCATCAAGACGGTATTCCGCCTCGAGCCCGCTTCCGAAGAGCAGATGGCCGAACAGCGCTTGCGCCGCCGGCCGCCCTCGTCGTCACAGTTTCAGTTTTCCGCCCCTCCCAAGGCGGCGGTCGCTCAGGCAGCGAAGACTGTGGTGCGAAAGGGTGACAAGGTCGGTCGAAATGATCCATGTCCGTGCGGCTCGGGCCGGAAGTACAAGAAGTGCCACGGCGCGCGAACGCCGGCAGCAAGCCGATGAGCTGCGGCCCGGAACCTGGCCAACCGCCCCCTGGCCTCTGTGCCTGATTCGATTGCCGAGACATCGACCACCCCACTCGTAGTCTCGGAGACGGCACGCCACGCAGCCAGCAGCTGCAGGGCTACCGATGTCGGCCGCGCAGGCGAGGTAACAAGCGACGCATCTCGTTACCCGTGAGACCGAGGAGTTCGGCGCGTCGTACCAGCAGCTCCAGATCAACCGGATAGAGATTTCGGCGCTCGGTATCGGCCAACCCGGCGATGTTGCGCGGGGCGATCGACTCTGCGACCCAGCCTTCATACTCAGCAACGCGCGCGACGTCGCCGTCTCCAGTGCTCCGGCTCTCTGCGAGGCGAAAAACCGCCTCGCTCAGCAGACCCTCGGCCCACTCGTCTCCGGCACCCAGTAACGGGTGCCACGTGGGCTCCCCAGGGTCTTCATCGAAGATCCGCTGCCGGACCTCTTCGTAGCTCACCAGCGCGAAATAGAGCTGGCTGTGGGCCGCGTAGAGGCTGAAGTCGCGGCGTGCCAGATGAGCACCGTAGAGAAGCCTCTCCATCTGGTCCGCCTCGGCTTCCAGGAGGAGCTCATACTTACGCAGACTTTGCGGATCCGGTGCGTCCGTGGTCGACAGCAGAGCCGCCAACCGCTCCACCCCCAGTAGGCTCCACGCGATACCGGTCGAGAACATCGGGTCGAAAAACGCGTACACGTTCGGCAGCGCTGCCCACCTCGCGCCCACTGCCCGCGAGCGCCGAAACTGCAGTTGATCGATCGACTCCAGTGGCAGAAGACGGCGAGCTCCCTCGAATTGAAGTGCAAGCGTAGGATGCCGCGCGAGCGCCCCCTCCCAGGCGCCTTCAAGGTCGACCGAATCCGATCGCCGATCCAAGACCAGACCGGCGCTGACGCAGTCGTGGTCGAACGGCAGCACATAAACCCAGCCATCGTCCAGCAAATGATGAACTGCCGCAGCCTCGTCCGGATACGGTCCGGCTTCAGCAATGGCGCCCTGATCACGCCAGATTTCGGCCAGCGGTCGCACTCCTTCGAAGTGGCCGAACACAACGCCCGAGCGGAAGCGCGCCGGCCGGTCGATCGTCTCTGACCCCATCGCTTTCGCCACCACGCCCGCCGGACCGGAGGCGTCGACGGCGAAAGCAGCTGTGATCTCGAATCGGCGGCCTTCCCACGTGCCTCGCAACCGAAGGCCGTTGTCGGTCTCATCGACGCTCTGCACCGTGCAACGGTCTCGGTACTCGATACCCTCTGCGAGAGCGCGATCGACGAGAAAACGGTCGACATCGGCACGCAGCCAGTGACTATCCGCCACTGCGTCAT
>JAOTUP010000488.1 GCA_029863825.1 Acidobacteriota bacterium
GGCCGCTTCGGAGGCGAGACAAAGCGGCGACACCACATGCTCACTTCCGATTTCGACTTCAACCTTCCCGACGAGCTCATCGCCCAAGCACCGTTGCCACGCGGAACGAGTCGTCTGCTCACCGTCGGCCCCGCGGGCGAGATAGAGCACACTACTGTTTCCTCTTTACCGGCGCAGCTCTCGCCCGGAGATTTGCTGGTCGTCAACAACACACGCGTCATCGCCGCTCGGCTTTTCGGTACCCTCTCCAACGGCGCCCGGATAGAGGTCCTGCTCGCCGAGCAACGACACGATGACGATTGGGACTGCTTGGTGAAACCGGGTCGCAAGGCGCGCCCGGGAACCCAGATCGCCTTCGCCGATCATCTTCAGGCTACGGTCATCGAGAAGCGTGCCGACGGCCGCCATCTACTTCACTTCTCGGCTCCCCCGGTAGACTTTCTCGACGCGCTCGGGCATGTTCCCCTTCCGCCCTACATCAAGAGAGCCGACCGACCCGAAGATCGCGAGTCTTACCAGACAGTCTACGCCTCGGTTTCCGGTGCGATCGCCGCCCCTACTGCCGGCCTTCATTTCGACGAGCAGCTTCTGAGGGCGCTGAGGTCGGCTGGCGTCGGTGTCGCGGAGTTGACGCTTCACGTCGGCATCGGCACTTTCAAACCGGTCACCGCCGCCCTCGTCCATGAACATCGCATGGACGCCGAGCGCTTCGAGCTGACGCCAGCCTGTTCCGACCGCATCAACCGGACTCGCGAGCAGGGTCACCGGATCATTGCCGTCGGCACGACGGTGGTTCGCACACTGGAGACCATTGCATCGAAGCACGACGGGGAGATCCGACCTGGTAAGGGGAGAACAGACCTTTTCATCACACCTGGCTTCCGTTTTCGCGTCGTCGATCGCCTGCTCACGAATTTCCACCTGCCCCGCTCGACGCTTCTGATGCTCGTCAGTGCGTTCTCCGGCCGTGACAGGGTGCTGTCCGCCTATCGCGAGGCCGTCCGCAAGAGCTACCGCTTCTACTCGTATGGCGATGCCATGTTGGTCGATCGCGGCGACCGCCACAGCGAACCGTGAGCGGCACTCATGGCTACCGCTTCGGGAACGCGCCGCGGAAACTCACCGGAACGAGGAAGAAAACCGCGAACACGACAAAGGCGTAGAGCGGTGCAAAAGGCACCGCCGCTCGGCTGCTCACTTCGCTCAAGGACCAGAGAAGATAGAAGACGCCTCCCGGGCTGACGAGCAATACGAGGAGCACACGCCGTCGCACCGCCCGCGACCATCCGCGCGAGCGCTGGACGACGACGTTGCCGACAACCCAGCCGCCAGCTACAGCAGCTGCATAGAGCTGATAGAGCCCAATGGGAACTGTTCCAGCTAGAGGATGGTCGCCGACGGCAAGAACGAAATACAAGAGCCAGCAGAGGAGAAAGAACCCAAGCAGGCTCAACTCGACGCGAAATGGGGCGACCCGGCTCAACGTGCCCACGCTGGATCTCTATGAGACTCCGTCCCAGCGAGTCATCCGTCGGCGATGAGTTCCTGGTAAGCCGCCGCGTCCATCAACTGCTCGAGGTCTGCGGTCGACGCCGGCCTGACGCGTGCCAACCAGCCAGCGCCATGGGGATCTTCATTGACCTTCTCAGGAGCGTCAGCCAGCAACTCGTTGATGGCCACGATGTCGCCACCGACCGGCGCGTAGACCTCGGCCACGGCCTTGACCGACTCGATGGTTCCGACCTCGTCGCCGGCGGCAAAACTGTCACCAACCTCTGGAAGCTCCACGAAGACGACCTCGCCCAGCTCACTCTGTGCGAAGTCGGTGATGCCGAACACCCACTCCTCACCCTCGACTCGGACCCACTCGTGGTCCTTCGAGTACTTCAGATCCTCCGGATACATCACTCGGCTCCTTCCAACGTCTGATTCTCGTGATTTCGGTTCATCTCGGCCGTCGATAGAACGGCAGCGAAACGACTCGTGCCGCAAGTCGCTTCTTCCTGACTTCGACCTCGAGATCGGTCCCGATCTGGGCGGCTTTCGACGAAACATATGCCATCGCCATCGCCTTCTCGAGAGTAGGACAGAACGTACCGCTGGTCACCCGCCCGACCTCCGCACCGCCCATATGAACTCCATGTCCCTGACGGGCGATGCCGCGCTCGAGCATCTCCAAGCCGACAAGACATTTCTCGGTG
>JAOTUP010000040.1 GCA_029863825.1 Acidobacteriota bacterium
GGAGTCAGCCCGATGATCGACTCCGAGTGGCCGAGGAAGAGCAGACCCCCGGGACGCAACGCCGCTGCGAAGTTCTCGACCGCCCGATGCAGCGCCGGCTCGGAGAAGTAGATCAGCACATTGCGACAGAAGATGGCATCGTAGTTCGATGCCGGGTATGTCGGGAGGTCGAGGATGTTGCCATGTGTGAAGCTGACGCTTTTTCGGTATCGTTGCTGGAGTTCGTACTCGTCTCCATTGCGGGAGAAGTGGTTGCGGATCTGCTCTTCACTCGCGACACGCAACGAGTTCTTTGTATAGGAGGCTCTCTCGGCTGCGGTAATCCGAGTGTGGTCGATGTCGAAGCCCTGGATTGAAACGTTGCGGCCGAAGAACTTGCCAGCGTGCTGCGAACAGTAGATGGACAGCGTGTACGGCTCTTCGCCGGACGAACAGCCGGCGCAGAGGAAGCGCATCGTCGGTTCATCGGATGTTGCCGCCATGTGATCGACGCCCTCCTCAAAGAGCGCCTCGAACTGGCGGATTTCGCGAAAGAAGTAGGATTCGTTGTTGGAGACTAGCCGTGCAAGGTGCTCGATCTCTTCGCTCGAGTCGTATTGCAGCAGGAGGTAGTAGTCGAGAAACCGGTGGAGCCGCAACGCTTGCAGACGAGGCTCGAGACGGGAGGCGAGGATGTCTTTCTTGTCTTCGGGAAAGTGCAGGCCGAAGAGCTCCGAGACGAATTCGTCGAGGAGCCGATGCTCCTCCGACGTCATGGGGTGAACCAGTGGGCTCATTGGACGTCCGTCTTCAGGGCGGCAAGAGCGCGTTGGGCGACGATGCCGATGGGATCCGCGGCGAGCTCCGAGAGGGCCGCCAGGTTCTCCGACCGGGCATTGCGAGAGAGCACCTCTACCGAGGAGAGTCGGACGAGCCAGTCGGGATGCGACGCGGCCTCCAGAAAAAACGAATCGTCTTCTTCGCTGGCACATTGAGCCAACGACTTGTAGCCGATTCGCACGTCCTTGTCATGGCCTGAGCGCGCGATGTCGCGAAGGGCCAATCGTGCTTCTGGACCCCCGATGCGGCCCAATGATTCGACGATGAGCGGCCTGAAGTGTCGTTCCGACTGGTTCTTTAGAAGGGCGAGGAGAGCTGAAACGCTCTCGCGGTCACGGAGCTCGCCGAGGGCACGGATGAGCTCTGCGCAAGGAGTTTTAGGCAGAAGAGCTCGCAGCACCGGCAACAGTTCCCGCAGATCTGAGCCCACCGCAGCCTCACTGGCGATCGCAACGTACTCGTCCGGCGCCTCGGCCAGCCATTGAGGCCAGGGGAGGACTCGCATCAGCTCGGCCTGATCGCTGAGTTGAAAGATCACGTCGACCCTGTCGGCATGCGAGAGGCCGGCAATGCGCTTTCCCACGGAGCCGGGATCTTCGCCCAGTGCGGCATCGAGAATCAGGCGGTCCATCACAGCGAGATCGTCGCGCTCTGAGAGCGCCGACTCCAGACCCTCGCGATGCAGCTTGAGAAGCGGCAGAAGCTCGGGTCGGCTGGCAGCAGGCAGGCCCAGGTAGAGGTGCAGAAGCGGTCTGCCGAGTGCCTTACCGCGCAGTTGCGACAAGGCGTCGAGGATCGGGCGCAAGGACGTTGGGGGCTCGGCGGAGCTCATGGCCCGCTGTAAGGGACCGGCTGTCGGTACATCGGGATAGTGCGAACTGAGGAGGAACCCCCACGAGCGAAAGACGCCTGGCCTCTCGAGCAACGTGTCGATGAGGTCTCGACGCCTTGCAAGGCAGCTCGGCAGCACTTCGGGATCGGGGGAGATACCGCTCAGCAGATTGAGCGCTTCGGCGTCCTCGGGGCCTGGACCCAGGGCGAGAAGACAGCGGGCAGCCGACTCTCGCACTTGGCGGTACGGGTCGCGGAGGCGTTCGGCGAGCGAAGCGCGCAATGCCTCAGCCGGGTTCGGCGCTTCGGGAAGGCCTTCGAGGACATGTGCCAGAAGACCGAGATTGGTTTCGGGATCGAGCTCGCGCTGGTGCTTGAGCCAGTGCTCGGAAAGGCGCTTGAGAGCACGGGATCCGCCAATCTGGGCGATGGCCTCCCCGGCCATCGGACCGACCAGAAGATCCGTCAGGAGTTTATTCAGGGGTTCGATGGCCTGAGGTGATCGCAAGTCGCCCAACGCCTGAACCGCGGCGATCTGCAGCCAGGTGTCCGAGTCGAGGAAAGGCAGGAGATCGGGGATACTCCTGGCATCACCAAGGTGACCGATGGCGACGATCGCCGCTTGGGCGAGATTCGCATCTTCATGGTGCAAGCTCGAGCGCAAAGGCTCGACGGCGCGCGGGTCCTTGATGTGGTCGAGGATCAAGATACCCTGGAGGGCGACGTCGGCATCATTGTCGCGTAGAAGCTCGATGGCGAGCGAAAAGCTGCTCGAGCCGCGCTTCTTCAGAATCTCCAGGGCCGCGTTCCGGAGCACGGCGTCGGAGTCGTTGCGCAGGAACGACACGAGAGTCTGGTCCGGCATCGTCGCAACACCCATGCGCAGGGCTCGCTCACGGATACCGGGACTGGAGTTTCGCAACAGCGTCTCGATAACTGACGTCCTGTCTGCGAGCGACATTCCCGGCAGGTCGCCGAGCAGGTCCATGCACTCGTCCCAGGACGGCTCTGGCGGTGAGGTCGATTTCGGTGTGTTCATCCGTGTCGGCTCCGTGTCACGAGGATAAGAACTAGGTCGTAAAGACGCTGGCCATCTGCTGCAGGCGCTGGGCCTGGTCGGCCAGGCTCTCCGTCGATTTCGACAACTGCTGGCTGTTGCGGACGTTGCTGCGAGCGATCTGGGCGATTTGCTCGACCGCTCTGACGACCATGTCTCCACCGCGTTTCTGCTCGGTTCCGGAGAGGGCGACGTGGCGCGTCATGTTGTTCATCTCTTCGACCGCACTCATGATCTCGTGTGCGCCCTGGGCCTGTTCCTTGGCGGCGTAGGCGACCTGGCGGGTGATCTCCTGCATGTTGCGCGAAGTTGCAAGGATTTGTTTAGCGCCGCCGCGCTGCTCCTGGGTTGCCAATGAGACTTCGCCGATGAGTGATGACGTTTTCGTGAGTGCGTCAACGATATCGGTGGTGATTCTCTGGACCAGAGCGACGGCCTCGCCGGTGTTGTCCTGGACCGTTTCGACGAAGCCTGTGATCTCGCGTGTCGAATCGACCGACTTCTCTGCCAGGCGTTTCACTTCGTCCGCCACAACGGCGAATCCCTTGCCCGCGTCGCCGGCGCGGGCGGCCTCGATGGCGGCGTTGAGGGCAAGAAGATTCGTCTGATCAGCGATGTCCTCGATGATCTTGACGATCTTGCCGATGTCCTGGCCGGAGGTCTCGATGCCCCCGATCACTCCGGCCAGTCGCGCGGTGCCGTCCTGGGCCGCTTGTGCCGACTGATTCGACACCTGGTCGACCACCTTGACCTTCTCGGCGATGGAGTGGATGGAGGCGGTCATCTCCTCGAGGGTCGCCGACGTTTCCTCCACTGCAGCGAGAAGGGAATCGGAATGGCGTGAGACTTCCTCGGACGTCATGCTCATCTCCTGCATCGAGGAAGACGTCTGCTCCGCGTTGCTGGCCAGGGACTGAATCGACTGAGCGACGTTGTCGATCTGACTGGCGATCTCGACCATCGTCGAAGAGGTCTCTTCAGTGGCGGAAGACTGACTGGCGGCTCCCTCGCTGATCTCTCCGGCAGAGGTCGAGATCTGATCGGCGGCTGCCATCAACAGGTCGGAAGAGCCCTGGAGGTTGCCAATCATCTCGTGCAGGTTGGCGACCATGGTGCGAAAAGCGAGTCCGAACGTGTCGCGCTCTGATCGCGGGCGTACCTGGACTGCGAGATTCCCGGCAGCGATGGCATCGGCAGTGCGGGCCATTCTGCGCAGGTACTCGACAGTTTCTCTGAGCGCGGCTAGGACCTTGCCCGGTTCGTCGTCGGCACCTTGGGGGATTCGCGTTTGAAAGTCGCCCTCTGCCAGGCGTTGAGCGGCGGTTACCGCCTGGGACAGGGGCTTTGAGATGGATCGCAGCACGAGCCACGACAAGACGATGAGAGCAACCAACGTCAGCATGACCAGAGCCGTTTGCCTGAAGACCGCGGTACGGTTGTTCTGTCGCACTGCGGAGATTGCCTTCTCCATCGCGTCCGCCTGGCGCTCTCCCCACTGATCGAGGCGGGCCGCGACGCGACGGTGGGCCTTGGCGGTCTCTTCGAGGTCGCCGAGGAGATTCTCGTTTGCTCCCTCCGCGATCATTCGAGAGGTAGATTGCGCGGCCAGTTCGTAGTAGTTCTGAAACTCGCGGCTGACCGACGTGAGCACGGCCGGATCGAGTGTCTGGTTGTTCCGTCCCTGCGATAGAAGAGCGAGGAATCGGTCACGCTGGACCTCGTTTTCGGCAAGGCCTTCACTGCTCAGACCGAGTCCAGCGTCGTCGAAGCCCCGGCGCACCGTCTCCAGCGCGCCCCTGAGATCGTGACTGAGCTGGAGAGCTGGAAAGTAACCGTCCTCGACCTGGTTGACGACAGCTTCGTACTCGCGCCCGCCGGTAAAGACGAGATGAAGCACGAGCAGGTAGCCGAGTCCCGCCACTACGGGAAGCAGCAGCATTCGGTGTCGCAGTTGAAGTCGTGTTGACATGACCGATGGTGTCCTTTGGTGAAGCTGAAGAGTCGTCAGCCGGTCGTTTCCCTGCGATCCAGAAAGGTGCTTGCGGAAAGCAGCAGCAGGGAATCGTCATCCGTTTCGTAGCAGCCGAGGATGTTGTCCGCGATGGTGAGCCCTTCGATGCTCGTCTCCCCTTGAATGCGGCTCGGCGAAAGGGTGAGAACTCGATCGACTCGATCGACGACCAGACCGATCCACCGGCCCTGATAGTCGACGACGAGAATGCGATTCGGGTCGGCAGGTGACTGCCCTGGGAGTCCGAGCAGCTCACGCAAGTTCACTACCGGGATAGCGTGGCCGCGCACGTTGGTCACGCCGCGAACGATCGATGGTGCTCCAGGCACACGAGTGATGCGGTCGATAGGTGCGAATTCCCGCACGTGCATTACTGGCAAGGCGAATGACCGACCGGCGAGCTGAAACGATACCCAGATCTCGGGCTTCTCTTCGCGCTCTGCATCTTCTTCTTCACTGCGCCGCAAACGGTCCGCGAAGGTGAGAAGTCGATCGCCCGGAGCGTCGTCTCCCGAGGCCATGGCTGTCCCCTCGCGTATGAGACGGTCGCGATCGCTCATGACGCCACCCTGGTTGACGCGCCGCCGAAAGACTGCGAGTCCAGAATCATGACGACTTCACCGCTTCCGAGCACGGTCGTCCCGTCCAGACCCGGCGGATATTCGAGAGTGGGGTGCAGAGGGTTGACGACAATGGTCGCGACGTCTCCAAGCTGATCTACGAGGAGCGCGCGAAGCTGTCCCTCGGACGTCAACAACACCGCATAGCGCGGCTGTTGGCGCGAGGTTCTGGTGGCGGAAAAGAAACTCCCGAGATCAATGAGTGGGATGTTGAGTCCGGCCCGCTGCAGGAACGTCTCGTTGTCAGCAGTCAGCAGATCGTCTTCGCCGACATCCGTGGTCTCGAGAATGGAAGAGATCGGCAGAGCGTAGCGATCACTTCCGACTTCGAGGAGCAGCGCCTCCGTCACGGCTACCGTAAGCGGCAATCGGAGGAGAAAGCGCGTGCCGATGCCGGGTGCGGTGTCGATATCGATGGTGCCGCCATAGCGATGCACGGCGTCGAGCGCCGCGGATGTCCCAACGCCGCGACCGGAGCTCTGATCCACCTCGCTGCGGATCGTGAGTCCGGGGCGAAACACCAAGGTATGAAGATCGGACGCCTGCGCCATTTCGAGCCCTCGCGCCAGCGCCGCTTCCCGCAGGCCGTCTCGGTCGATACCCGCGCCATCGTCGAGAACCTCGATGTCCACCCATCGACCACGCACTGCTGCTTCCAGGAGCACCGTCCCCTGGGATGGCTTGTCGGCTGATCGCCGCCCATCCGGCTGCTCGATACCGTGTACGACCGCATTGCGGACAAGATGGCCGAGAGTCTCGGCGGCGACCTCCACCAGGGCTGCATCGAGTGGTGTCTCGCCACCGCGAGTGACCAAGGCGACGGTCTTGCCGCTGCGCGCGGCCTCATCGTGGACAATTCGCTGCAGGCGAGAGAACAGTCGTTCGAGAGGCACCATGCGCAGTCGACGCAGTCCGCTGTCGAGCGGCGTGAGTGTCTTCTCGAGTTGGCGTCGCACTTCCTCCAGCTGCTGCCAGGCCTGCTGAGATGCCTCGGCGTAGCCGGGGTCTTCGGCATTGAGATGAAGGGCCTCCGCGGTCAGCGATGCCATGCGGTTGCGAGTGATCAATAGCTCGGTCGCAAGATCGAGAAGCCGGTCGAGATCTCCAGTGCCGATGCGGACGCTGGCCTCTTTCGCGATGTCCGTCGAGACTGTCGCGGCGTCCGGATCGGCAGCGGCTGGGGCCCGCAGCTCAGTGAGACGATGCTTAAACTCGTCGACGCCCTCCAGGAGCGGTTCGATGGCAGGGAGCTTGGGGTCGAGATCGGCGACGACGTCCTCGAGCCGGTGGGCCAGGCTTTGGAGATCAGTCAGGCCCATCATGCCCGAGTTGCCCTTGAGCGTGTGCAGATCGCGCCGGACCTTCTCGAGCAGAGCGGAGCGATCTTCGGACGGTATGTCCGCGATCTCGAGGAGGGCTTGCTCGACCGAAATCAGTCGTTCGTCGCACTCGAGGAGATAATCGGCGAGCAGCTCCTTGAGTTCGTCGTTAACCATGAAATCGACCCCACATTCGCGTGTACATGAGAGCGATTTCGGAGGCGAGAGTCTATGTAGCGCGCAACAGTTGCGAAGTTCACAGCATGTTCGGCCGAACTTGCTTACATTCGAGGTCCATTTGTGGATACCATGCGATACGAGTATTCGCGACCACAGAAGCAGAAACTTGGCAGAGAGGACGAGAAGACCATGGAACCGAAAAAAATCCTGGTCGTCGATGATTCGAAGCTCATCCACAAGATGTTCGAGGTGATGCTGCGATCCAACACACTGGTTCACGCTGAAGACGGACAGGAGGGCTTGCAGCGTCTCGTCGAGAATGCTGATGTCGATCTGATCTTGCTCGACATCAACATGCCACGAATGAACGGGCTAGAGTTTCTCGATGCGGTCAAGCGCAACAACGCCTTTGTGCAGATCCCGGTGGTGATAGTCAGTACCGAAGGCAAGGAGGAAGACACCGAGCGCGCGCTTCAGGCAGGCGCCGCTGCGTACATCAAAAAGCCATTCGAAAGCGAGAGCATTCTCTCGGTGATCTCAAAGGTCCTCGCAAGTTGACGGTGGCAGAATGAGAGACGGGAGCGGCGCGCCGGAGCGTCCAGCGGGCCGCGAATCGACTCCGGAATTGACACGAGTCGTCGATGAGCTGGAAGGCACTCTGGCTGAGGCCGGGCGCCTGCTCAAAGCTCTGCAAGCGGCGGTACCACCTCCGCCGCCGAAGGAAGATCCGGCAGCCGAGCAGGTCGCTCGCCTGCAGCGGGATCTCGACACTGCAGAGCTCGATCTGAGCGAGTTCTCGACACGGCTGATCGAGACAGAGAATCAGCGCAGCCGTTTGATGAACCTGTATGTCGCCACCTATCAGTTGCATGCCACACTCGATCTCGAAGAGGTGACGTCGACGATCGCCGAAATATCGCGCGAGCTTCTGGGAGCGCAGAAGTATGTTCTGCTGCTGCGCAACGAGTCGGAAGATCAGGTGTGCGAAGTTTCTCTCGCCGGTGGGTTGGACGAGCGCGATCATCTGTTTCTCGGACGTACCTACACAGGCGGTGAGCCGACCGTAGACGGAACACTCGCTGACGGCGTCCTGCGTGTCGATCCCGAGGCGGGGTCCAATGTGCTTGCTGCAGTTCCGCTCACCGTGCAGGGAGCAATCGTTGGCGCTCTGGCGATTCTCAAACTCTTCGACCACAAGCCGGCGCTGACCGCGGGCGACCGCGACTTGCTCGACTTGCTGGCGGCACATGCCGCGAGCGCGCTGCTGGCGGCGCGCATCTATTCAGCGACTGATCGCAAGCTCAAGACCTTGGAGAACCTGGTCAAACTGGTTCGGTGACTGCATTGAGAGTCCTCGCATGAGCATCTCGGGCAACCTCCTCGACGTTTCGGTTGCCGACGTGATGCAGTTCATTCACCTCGGAGGTCGAACTGGAACGCTGATCATCGAGATCGGAGGCAAGAAAGCGGAAGTCGGGTTTCACCGGGGTCGGATCATCAGCGCTATGGCCCCGACGTCCAAGCGTCTCGGGGACCTCTTGCTGGAGGCCGGCGTGATCAGTCGAGCGACCCTCGAGGAAGCTCTGGCGCAACAGCAGGCGGAGATGCCTCGCATGTCGCTGGGAAAGATCCTGGTCAGCATGGGTGCGGTGTCACGCGAGAGGTTGCGGGAAGTCGTGGCTGAGCAGATCGAGCACACCGTCTACGATTTGGTGACATGGAACGAAGGCCAGTTCGAGTTTGCGATGGACGAGCTTCGGCCCATCGACGACATTGCCGTCTATCCGGGAGACATCCTTCCCGACATCAATCTCAACACGCAGATCGTCGTGCTCGAGGCGCTGCGCATTTTCGACGAGAAGAACCGCGATCGACTCGAAGGCAGAAGCGGTTCTGCAAGTGAAGCAGAGTCGAAGGGCGTGCCGTCGTCGGCGGCTGAGACGAGAGAATCGCTCGAGACTCAGGCCGAGCTCGAGGGTGAGCTGGCGCTGCGCACCTTGGTTGATTCGGAGGGCGGTGACGTCGAGCATCCCGATGCCGGCGACGCGGCGGATGATACGCCGTCAGAAGTGCGGTTCCAGGTCGTCTCCCCCGACTTCGAGCTCCTGGCCCTGCTGAAGACTCTCGCCGGCGGTGAAGTCGGAGAGGTCGTCGGTGTCAGACTGTGGGATGCGGGCCTGACCCTGCCCGGCGAGTCTCCGCCGGTTGTGCTGGTGGATTTGCGGCATCGCGCTGTGGACACGGACGAACTGGAGAAGTTTCGGCGGGCACGTGCTCATGCCTCCATCATCGTCATCTGCGACGAGACGATACCTTCCGCAAAGGCATACGAAGCGGGCGCCCTCGCCGTTGTTCCGCCGGAGCCCGAGGCCATCGTCGCCTGCTTGGCGAGCGTCGTGAGGAATCGCTGGGGACGGGTCGGAACGGTTAGCGAGATGAGTGCCTATAGCGCCGGATTCGCCAAGTTGCGGCGTGTCGTCGCCGACTTGCGCTCGGGGCTTCTATCGGCGACCGTGGCGCTCAACCTGATGCAAGTGATCTCGGAGTCGGTAGAGCGTGCGGTGATGTTCACCGTTAGAGGTTCCAAGCTGGTGGCGCTCGGCGCCTTCGGATTCAGCATGGACGGCGAGCCACTGGCGGGCGCGACGCGAGGTCTGGCGATTCCACTGGAGCGGGGGAGCGCCCTGGCCGAGGCGATCGACAACGGGCAGACTCGCTCGGTGATCTTCGAGGAGGCGAATCTCCCCAGCGCTTTTGCCGAGATCGTCGGCCGCCCCCGCACCGGCCAAGTCGTGGTGTTTCCGGTCCTCGGCAGCGAGCGAGTGAACTCCGTCGTGTACACCGACAATGGTCAGGTGAGCCGGGAGATCGGGGAGATCGAGATTCTCGAACTAGCGGCAGCCCAAGTCGGGGTGGCCTTCGAGAACGAGACCTTGCGCCGTCGCATGGACCGCCTGTCGGAGACTAAGCACTGATGACG
>JAOTUP010000489.1 GCA_029863825.1 Acidobacteriota bacterium
AGAGTACACGTGGGCTCCGACAGACATGTTCTCGGTGCCGCCCGACGACAACCTGAAGGTAGCTGTGACCTACGCGCCCACCGATGAGGGAACGGACGAGGGCTGTCTGGAGATTGTCAGCAACGATCTCGACGAGAGTCCGGCGGTTCTCGAAGTGGTTGGCACCGGAGTCGAGAGCCTGAGCGAAGTCGTGGACTTCGACATTTACGACTTCAAGGTTAAACGCAAGATCCGTCTCGGCTCTACTCAGAAAGCCACACCCGCATTGTGGGTCAAGAACACTGGTCAATTGGATGATTCCAGGCCGGCCATCGTGATGGGGATGCAGAATGGCGTCGTCGTCTACGACGAGGAGCTCATGGTCTCCGACCGCGGGGGCAACCAGGGAAAAACGAAGTATCGGTTCCCGTCTTTTGTACCGGCCGATCCAGGGGAGATCTTGTGGGTCGCGGTGATCGACGATGATGACGAAGACATTGACGAGTCGATGGCCGTGACACAGGTCGTAGGTCCGCCAACGGCTTCTGCGGGTTTCGATCTGGACGCAGCCAAGCTGAAGGCGACGAAGAGAGTCGCGCTGAGCGAGCCGCAGCCGATTCGTCTGCGAGCATGGGTCATGAACAGCGGCTCGGTCGACGGCGTAGGTGCCATGACGCTGAGTGGAATGCAGGCCGGAGTCGAGGTCTACCGGGAGATGTTGTCTGACGTTTCGGACATACCGGGAGACGGCGCTGCAACGAGGTACGATTTCACGTCGTTCACCCCGATTGACGAGGGTGACATCCTGTGGACACTGAGCATCGCGGATGGCGATATCGATGACGACGTGATGAGTGCCGTCACGAGGGTCGGTCCGTAGGGCGATCTTTACCAGATGCCGTCGGACTCATGAATCGGACGCACGAGCTCTTGTCGATCGGCAGGGGGCTGAGTGATCGCTCTCGTCGCTGAGCGCAAGCTGCGACGAGAAGAGCAAGACCCGCCCTCGGGAAACCATCCAGATCACTCGGAACGAGGAGTTCGACCCGTCTGTTCCTCCAGTTGCCGCAAGCGAGCTCCAATCTCGGAAAGAGGCAAGATCTCGCGCACCGCACCGGTTTCGATCGCTGCACGTGGCATGCCGAAGACAACGGAGCTCTCTTCGTCCTGGGCTACGGTGTAGGCGCCGGCATCGGCGAGTGCCGCGAGACCGACTGCTCCGTCTTTGCCCATGCCGGTCAACAGCGCGGCGAAAGCTCTCGGTCCGACCACCTGCGCTGCCGAGGAAAACAGCCGGTCGACGGACGGGCAATGCAGCGAATCGTCGTCTGCTTCTGACAGGCAAATGGTCACAGCGTCATTGTTCTGATCGAGTGTGATGTGAAGGCCTCCCGGGGCGAGATACGCGGTGTGAGCAACGAGCGGTTCGCCGTGGGTCGCTTCACGGACCGCAAACGGGAGGTGAGAATCCAGGCGCTCGGCGAAGGCTGAGGTGAAGCCGGCCGGCATGTGTTGCACGATGACGATTGGCGCTCGAAAATCTCTCCCCAGAGCCTCGAGGACGGTCTGGATCGCCAACGGCCCGCCGGTCGACGCGCCGAGAAGCAGGAGGTCGAAGTCACCGGTCGTCCTCGCCGCTCGCGGAAGTGGCGGAACCGGTCGAGCACGAGACACATCAGTCGCCGGCTGTTGCGCTGGGACAATCTGGAGGATCTTCTCCAGGAGAATCTCGCTCAGACTCTGGAAGTCGACCAGCGAATAGCGCTGCTTGTCGATGAAATCAACCGCACCGCGGTGGAGTGCCTCGATCGTCAAAGGAGCAGTTTCGTGAGCCAGCGAGGAGAGGATGATGACGGGCGTCGGGCGCCGGGCCATGATCTCATCGAGAGTGCGCAGCCCTCCCATGCCCGGCATGGACAGATCGAGACTGATGAGGTCCGGTTGCCATTCCTCCAGATGGTCGATCAGTTCTTCGCCGGAGGCGGCAACACCGATTACCTCGATGCGGGGGTCCGCCTCGAGGATGCGGACCATCGCTTTGCGAATGAAGATCGAGTCATCGACGACGGCGATCCGAATGGCTGCCATGCTCACACTCTCTCATAGGCGATGCAGCGATCGAGCCGCACAGTCTCGAGGTGTGGCGTCAGTCCAATGATCGATTCCGAGTGGCCGAGAAACAACAGGCCTCCGGGACGCAGGGCTGCCGC
>JAOTUP010000490.1 GCA_029863825.1 Acidobacteriota bacterium
TGCGCCGCATCGGCGTTGACCCCGGCGACGATGGACGTTGCACCGGTCATCGGATGCGACGGGCACAGATACAGGATCGTTGCAGGGCCGAAGCCTGGAGACTCTGTGGCGGGGAGCGGGCCAGGGCAGACAATCACGACGTCGAGCCCCTCGGCCGTCTCGTCGCTGAGCTCCTGGACGAACGCTGCTCCCACCACACCTTCGGTGACGGTGCCGACTTCCGCCGGAATCGCGGTCAGTAATCGAACCTCGTCCCACAGATCGCGACGACCGGATAGCGCCAGCTTGAGTTCCTTGCCCATCAGGCTCTCGGAATTGATGATGGCGACCCTTGTCATTCGTGCTCGACGATTCTCGACCCCGGAGCCGCCATCGGCGTCAGTCCGTCGGATACTTTCTGTCCGGAACTCACGAGGATGCTGTAGTCCTGTGGGACCAGAAGGTCGACGCGTGAACCGAACTTGATGAGTCCGATGAGGTCGCCGCTGCCGACACTGTCACCCTCGTCGACGTACCCGACGATTCGTCGAGCGACGAGGCCAACAACTTGCCGCACGCCGATTTTGTCTCCGGACTCCAGACGAAACACCGTCAATCGACTTTCGTTGACATCACCTGCTTCGGGCTTGAACGCGGCGACCTTGCGCCCCGAGCGGGTCTCTATCGCGACAACCTCGGCGTCGGCCGGCGCGCGCTGCACATGGATGTCGAAAACGGAGAGAAACGTCACGATACG
Source organism: Acidobacteriota bacterium (assembly GCA_029863825.1). Taxonomy (GTDB): domain Bacteria; phylum Acidobacteriota; class Thermoanaerobaculia; order Multivoradales; family JAHEKO01; genus JAOTUP01. The sequence continues at coordinate 737 of JAOTUP010000490.1, forward strand.
AGTGAAGGTGCCTGGGCCAACTGAAGCGTCGGAGACCGTATCGATGGCCGTCACACGGCCGCTGGCGGGAGAGAGGAGTGCGTCGGCTCGCCCCTCGTACCGGCGCTGCGGAATGCGAAAGAACAGCAGGATACACAGAGCGAACGCCAGCGCCAGGATGGCTGAGGTACGCCAGCCGACGAGCAAAAGAAGAGCGGCGATTGCCGCCACGGGAACGACGAATGGCCAGGCTTCCTTGGCGAAGGACATCATGCTGAAGTCCTGGCAGAAAGAGTGGCTCTACGTAGTCCGCTCTGACGCCTCGTCTTTCGTCAGGCGGTGGCGCGAGTCTCCCGGCGGGACCGCAGAATGAGCTCCATCCTGTCCTTCAATCCGAGTTTGTGGAGCTTGATCTGCTTGGCTTCGTGCTCGTCATCGGGAGAGAGAAACGATTTCTGGTGGAGCTCTTCCAACCGCCGCTTGTAGTTCTGATGCTCCTCGAAGAGACGGCGGTATTCGTCATCCGTTTCGAGCAATTCCTGTTTCAATCCTTCGTCGATGTTGGGCATGTGCTGATAGGCCTCCTTGCTCGCCTGTCGAAACGTGGGAGTACAACGAATCCGCTAAGGGCTCGGAGTATCGGTTCAGAGTCTTGAATGAAGAACGGCTCTCTCATCTCGGGCCAGGCGAAGAGCTACGTCGCCGGTAGGTTTGGAGGAGCGGTTCGCGTTCGGAAAGGGGATCTCATGACTCGCCGTAGATCAAGCCTAGCATTGCCGCCGTTACGCGGGCAAGCCGAAGTGCTGCATCCGCTGCGGAATGGACCCGGGAACCGTCTCTGCGCGAAAAAGTCTGCCACTCCGGACCTTCTGCTGTGGCCGGACCGGCGGCCTCAGCGCCGCCTGAGAGCTTCTTGAGCGGCACGGATCGTAGCCAGTCGAACCTCGGATATCCTTGTCTGGCGGGAAGAGAGTGGAACGTGCGCATCAATCGAAGAGCCTGGATGACCATCGTGCTGGCGTCTGCCGCAATCGCTGCTCAACTCACGCTTCTGTGGCTGCGGGGAACAGCTTTTGTCGTCTCGGGAGATGAGGGGACGTTCCTGGCGATGACCTCGAGCCTGGCTCTCGACCGGGACCTGGAGTTTGGCGAGGCGGACCGCAAGCGCCTCGAGGGGAGTGTTGAGGGCGGTCGCAGAGCGGTGATTCTGCAGCGCTTTGGGTCGAGGGTTGCCTACTCGAAGCCGGTCCTGTTTCCGCTTCTCGCGTCGCCGTGGTACCGGCTTCTGGGCGAGGCTGGAGTCGTGATCTTCAACGGCGTCTGCCTGCTGCTGGCCCTGGTTGTCGCGCGCGCTTTTCTCCTCCGTCGTTGGACCGATGGGTCGGTGGGAGTTGCCGTCGTGACCTTTGCCGGGACAGGTGTACTGCTCTCGTACGTTGCATGGACGATGAGCGATT
>JAOTUP010000491.1 GCA_029863825.1 Acidobacteriota bacterium
AGAAGGGATTCTCTTCTACGACATCAGCACGCTATTGAAGGACCCTTTGGCACTGCGCAAGACCGTCGATCGGTTCGTTTGGCTGTTCTCAGAACAGCACGTTCACAAAGTGATCGGCATCGAGTCGCGAGGTTTCATGTTCGGGCCGATCGTCGCCTACAATCTCAACGCGGGATTCGTCCCGGTGCGAAAACCAGGCAAACTGCCGGCAGTTACCGTCAATCAGCATTACGATTTGGAGTACGGTTCCGACTGCGTTGAGATGCACGAGGACGCAATCGAGCCTGGCGAGCGTGTGCTCGTCGTCGACGACTTGTTGGCCACGGGCGGTACGGCCGCGGCAACTGCGGAGCTGGTTTCGTCCCAGGGTGGAGAGGTCGCGGGACTGGGCTTCATCGTCGAACTCTCGTTTCTCAACGGTCGAGACAAGCTCGGGGAGTATCCTGTCGAGTCGCTGATCACCTACTGAGCACCTGTGGCCGCTTCCTCGACGGTGGCAATGGGCTCCCGTATAATCCAGAGCCGTCTTGGCGGCTGTAGCTCAGGTGGATAGAGCGGGAGCTTCCTAAGCTCTAGGTCGGGGGTTCGAGTCCTCCCAGCCGCACCAACTGTTCGCATCAGCAACACGGAGAAGAGAATGGCAGCCAGACTGACACGCCGAGATATGAAGCGTGATGAGGTCCTCGAGACCGCAACACGTGTCTTCCACTATCTCACCGAGCACACTCGGGGCCTGCTGACCGTTTTGCTGGCCGTGGTGGCCCTGGCGGTCATCGCGGTCGGTGTCTTCGCCTACATGCAGGGTCGAAAAGACCGCGCGAACACTGTCTTTGCCGAGGCCCTGAATGTCTTCTCAGCAGATGTCGTGGCAGAAGGAGCGAAGCCGGACGATCCGGTGAGCCCGAGCTTTGCTAGTGCAGAGGCGAGAGATGCGCGAGCACAGGCGCTGTTTCAGCAAGTGGAGTCGGAGTTCGGCGGGACATCGGTCGGACGAATCGCCGGCGTCTACCTGGGAAAGCTGGCGCTACAGAGGGGTGATGCTGAAGGTGCTCGATCCAGGTGGCAGGCTTTTCTCGACTCGAAACCGAACCACATGCTCGCCACAGAGGTGCGGCTCAACCTGCTGGCGATGGACAGAGCAGACGGGAAAGGCGAGGCGGTCCTCGGCCGCTTACGCGAAATGATGGCGGACTCATCTGCTGACCTACCCCCCGATGTGGCGCTCGAGCAGATGGCCGTGACGCTGGAGGAGCTGAATCGTCACGAGGAAGCTCGAGACATCTACCAGCGGATTGTCGACGAGTACCCCACATCTGCCTACTCGTCGAAGGCACAGCAAAAACTGCGCACTCTATAACTCTCTCAAGACGGTGCTCGGCGCAACCAATCCTTATCGAATCCTCGACCGCCAACGCGTCGGATCGCGGCTTTCAACCGAAGACATTCGTCAGGTGGTAAGAGGCTCCGTGGACGGCAGCTGGAGCGACGCTCAGCTTGCGGCGTTTCTCATGGCGAGTGCGGTTCGGGGACTGGATGAAGTGGAGACTCGGGACTTGACCCTGGCGATGCTCGAGTCGGGCACTCGCTGGGAGTTGAAAAAGGACTTTCCGACAGTCGGGGACAAGCACTCCACGGGCGGTGTCGGCGACAAGGTCTCGCTGATCCTGAGCCCGATCCTCGCGGCATGCGATCAGCCCGTCATCATGCTGACCGGTCGCGGTCTTGGGCACACCGGAGGTACAGCGGACAAGCTCGAGACCATCCCGGGTCTGAACCTGGGGCTCGACCGTGAGCGCTGCGTCGAGCTTCTCGATCGGTGTGGCATGGCGATCGGCATTGCAACCGACGAGATCGCACCCGCCGACCGCAAGCTCTACGCCCTTCGCGACCACACCGGAACCGTAGTCTCGATTCCGCTGATAACCGCCAGCATCCTGTCGAAGAAGCTCGCGACGGGCGCCGCCGGCGTGGTCTTCGATGTCAAGTGCGGAAACGGAGCCTTCTTGACCGCCAGCGAAGAGGCGGAAGAGCTGGCACGCCAGCTCGTGCACACGGCCGAGGCGCTGGGTACACGGGCTTCGGCCGTCGTGACTGACATGAACCAGCCACTGGGCCACTGGGCTGGTCACAGCGCCGAGATTAGCGAGACGCTGCGATGCCTG
>JAOTUP010000492.1 GCA_029863825.1 Acidobacteriota bacterium
GGTGGGTGTAGCAGATCTCGCTGAACTCGGTCGAAGCGGCGTCGTGCTTCTCGTCCATCTCCTCGACGATGGCACCCCAGGCGGCGAGCACGCTCTTGTGATCCGCACCTCTCATGGTGAGCAAACGGCGATACTTGCCTCCGACCTGATGCTGGAGCCAGCCCCACCCTGAGAGCTCGCCTTCCTTGACGTGACTGTTGTAGACGGGCGCGAAAGCCGCCATGAGCTCGTCGGCTCGTTCCTGCTTGGCCATGTCACAGACCATGTACATCGACACGCCGGCCTTGGACGGAACCATGGCGACGTCGACGCCGTCGCCGGAACCGTTCACCGATCGCCAGATGTAGTCTTCGTGCACGTTGCAGATTTTCCCGAACTGGCGCGCGGCCTGGGCATTCGTCTCGCCGATCTTCTCGCCGACCGCGTCGGAGGCGTCCAGCAGCGCATCGACCGTGGGCGCGATGTGGTAGATACCTCGGCGCCATTTGCCGCCGGTGTGATGCGACAGCCAGCCCCAGGCAGAGATCGTCCCGTCCTCCACGGCCGCGTCGTAGACGGGCTTGTAGACGGTCTCGACGATCATGTCAGCCATCCACTGGTCAGTGGATTCGCACTCGAAGTAGCTGGCGTACACAAAGGGCCGGGCCGGGGCTTCCTCCTGCGCCGTGGCGGCGAGGGGGAGCAGGAGTAGCGCTGCAAGCGCCGCGAATGAAACAAAAAATCTCGACATCAAACCTCCTTCGAAAGGTGTCGTGCGGCAGAACTATTCAGTGGTCTCGAACGGCTCGTTCGAGGCCCATCCACACTGCCGCGTTCGTGTGATGCGGGGCAGTATAGACCATTCCACCCAGATATTGCAGACGTCCTGAAAGGAGACGGGATCTCGATGGATGCCAGTGGTGCCGGGCGTGCAAGATGCAACTTGAAGATCAGGTGCGGGCCAATCCCAGCAACACCCACGCGCAAGCGCCTTCCAACTGCCTATCGAGAGGCCACTCGTCTTGCATCTTGCAGGCCTGGCACCACTGCCTGAAGGCGCCATCTGGCAATGCCGAGTGAGAGGCATCCGGCTGAGTGCGGCCCGCTGAATCGTGCCGAGATCGCGCCCACCCCTTTGGGTGTTGCTGCCTACCTCATAATCTTCGTAATCTCTGTGTAATGCAACAGACGTGCACGCGGCACGACTTGGAGCACAGGACCTGGATCTAGCCGATGGCGCCCGGCAGGGGCAAACGTCGGGAAAGGGGGATCTCATGCAGAGAGAGAAGGCCGGTGAACGGTGGTCTGATGAAACCAGAAGACATCTGTGTCGCCGGTTGGTCACCTGTACGGCGGCCGTGAGTCTCCTCCCGGTGTTGATTCTCCCGGCGCCAGTTCGCGGCCAGTCGGAGGATTTACCAGTCGCCGAACGGGAATTCCTCCAGATGCTCGAGCTGGAAGGCGAGCCGCTTCTCCACGCAGATCGACAGCTGTTCTTCGTCGACGGGACGCCCTGGATCCGCTCGCGCTGCGAGACGGCTTTCCGGCCGGCTCCGACCGGTATCGAGACAGAGGCCCGACCCCTTCTCGATACCGTGCCGGTCGAAGAACGATGTGCTGCACTGGGGATCGACTATTCCGAGTTTGTGGCTGAACGCCTCGAAGCCGCCGCCGTCCCTGACGATCAGGTGATGTTTCACGAGGCCTTCGAGAACAACGACTTCGACCAGGTCTGGGACGCGTGGGATGACGAGCCCGAATATGGCGATGACTTCTGGGACGTCGTGTCGTGCAACAGCCACTTTGGGAGCAACTCGGCCTGGTGCCAGGGGAAACCGATCAGCGGTTATCTAGAGTGCTCCGTTGTCGACCGCTATCTCAGCGCCTGGATGGCGACGAAGCAGGGCACTTCGCTCTACGGCTACACGGACAAAGAGCTCTCCTACTGGATCGATCACGATATGTGGCACGACAGGGGTGGCGGGACCGGATACTCGGACTTCGTGTGGGTGTATCTTCTCTGGGACGGCCCTCAGATCCTTGTCGACGAGCACAGGGAGATCTGGAGCGGATGGCACCAGTCCACGATCGATCTGAAGAACATCCCAGTGGGGCAGATCATCGGCAAAGAGTACGTGGTCATTCCTTACAAACCGGCATTCAGGTTC
>JAOTUP010000041.1 GCA_029863825.1 Acidobacteriota bacterium
CCACACCGCCAGCGCGCCTTCCAGTATCACCGAGATATCGACCCCGACGCGGTATCTCTTCTTCCTCCACCCATCTTGTCGATGTTCGATGCGGTACTTGGGGGTTCGCTCGAACTCGCCAACGTCCCGCCCCAGACCCGCGATCACTGCGCGGGAGTTGTTGACTGCGAGTCCGATGCCCAGCCCCATGAGCGGTACGAGTCGGCCGAGGCGGCCCGCGCTTTCACCGCCACGAACCTTCTGGGTGATTGAGTAGAAGGCAAGAACGGAGACCGTCGCACAGAGGAACAGAGGGACGTCCACGAATAGAATGGCTCGAGACGAGCTGCCTCGGCGCAGCAGCATGGCAGGGAATACGAGGAGGGAGAGGCCGACCATCAGAAGGTAGCTCGCGTTGCTGGTGAGGTGGATGGTGCTCTCGAGTTTGACAAACCACGGCAAGGGTGCTGCGAGGATGCGGCGTAACAGCTTACGGCCGGTCTGGACGGATCCCTTGGACCACCGGTACTGCTGCCGCTTGAAGGCGTTGATGTCGACCGGCAGCTCCGCCGGCACACTCAGGTTGTCGAGGTAGATAAAACGCCAGCCGGCGAGTTGCGCGCGGTAGGAAAGATCGAGATCCTCAGTGAGAGTGTCGTGCTGCCAGCCACCGGCGTCGAGAATCGCCTGCCGTCTCCACATCCCGGCGGTGCCGTTGAAGTTGAAGAATCGTTTGCTCCTGTAGCGAGCGGTGTGTTCAATCAAGAAGTGTCCGTCGAGGAGAATGGCCTGGATGCGAGTGAGTAATGAATAGTCTCGGTTCAGGTGATCCCAGCAGGCCTGGACCATTCCGATGGAGGGGTCCTGAAAGTACGGCACGACGCGGCGCAAGTAATCGCGTTGGGGGACGAAATCAGCGTCGAAGATGGCAATGAGATCGCCGCCCGCGCGACGCAGTCCGGCCGCCAGCGCTCCAGCCTTGAACCCGATGCGATCACGACGATGAAGATGCTCGATGTGGAACCCGCACTGCCGATATTCTTCGACCAAAGCTTGGACTTCGAGCTGCGTCTCGTCGGTCGAATCGTCAAGAATCTGGATCTCGAGCCGTTCCTGCGGATAGTCGAGGCGGCACACCGTGCGGATCAATCGCTCCGCAACGTAGAGCTCGTTGAACAGAGGCAACTGAACAGTGACGAGTGGCCAGCTGTGTGGTTCCGCCGGCGGCAAGGGGCGATGATGCCGTGTGCGATAGTAAAGCGCCAGAAGAAAGAGCCGATGGCCGCCATAGATGGCCAGAATACCGAGAATGCAGTAGTAGGCGGCGAGGATCGCGCCGGCGGAGAGATCAGTCATTGGGAAGGTTCGGAATGCAGTGGGATCGAGGCCATTTGGCAGCCTTTGCGCCCCTCTTGGCCCTGCATGTCGCGCTGCTCCTGACGTATGATCTCGCCGGTCATCTCATCGTCACGCTCGTTGTCGTCGCGCTGGCATCGTTGTTTCTCTGGCTCGCCGTGACGCGGCTGCAGAGGGTATCACTGGCAACCGCAACGGTGCTCGGCGGGGCCCTCATTCTACGACTGGTACTGCTCCCGGTGCCGCCGACGCTGTCGGATGACATCCTGCGCTACGTCTGGGACGGAAAAGTCGCCGGCGCGGGCTACAATCCTTATCGGCTTTCTCCTGCCTCTCCAGACGTCGAGGGTTTGCGTGACGACGCGTGGGAGCGGTTGCCGCACAAGGACGTTCCCACCGTCTATCCGCCGTTGGCACTGGCGCTGTTCGTCTTCGCCGCCCAGGGTCCTTTTTCGCTGCTCTCGCTCAAGGTTCTTTTGGCGGTCGCTGATCTGACGACGTGCGGGCTCCTGCTCGGCCTGGCGGACCGTCACGGTCTGCACCGGAGCCGTGTCCTCTTGTATGCATGGAATCCGCTTGTAGTCATTGAAGTCGCCGGCATGGGGCATGTGGATGCCATCGGCGTTCTCGCTTCCGTTGCAACCGTCTCGATCCTCGCGGCCGGTCGGGGAGGAAGACCTCGAGCGGCCGCTGTCGCGGCGTGTGCGGCGAGTGCAGCAGTGCTGGCGAAGCTCATTCCCCTCCTCGCTTGGCCGGTGTGGGCACGAAAGAGCTCGTCCTTTGCAGTGTTCCTGGGAACTGCGACGGCGCTGGTTGTGGTCTGTGGGGTGCCGGTCATCGTCGCCACTGGGGGCGTGCCTCCAGGGTACATACGCTTCGGAGTCTCCTGGGAGTTCAATGGACCGCTTTTCGAGCCCCTCTGGCGACTCTTGGATGTTCTTCATGTGTCGCCCTTGGTCGAGCGTGGGCTCAACGCCGCCAAGGTCATGACGGGCGCACACGATTTCTGGAACAGGTTCTATCCTCTCAACTATCCGCAGTTGATCGCCAAGGCGCTGCTGGCGGCTTGCAGTGTGCCGTTCTTCCTGCGCGCCTGGAAGCAAGAGAGTCTGTGTCGTGCAACCGGAGCCGTCTTTGCCGTCCTCATATTTTTTTCCTCGACGGTCTACCCCTGGTATCTCTTGTGGATACTGCCGTGGGCAGCCCTTGAACGCAGCCGCCCCTGGCTTCTCCTCTCAGCTCTCGTGCCGCTGAGCTATGTGCCGCAGTTTGCTGATATCGACCTGTTCCCGGGGCTGTTCTGTGCAATCTGGGTACCCTTTGGCAGCGCCTTGTGGCTGGAGCGCCGATGATCCGAAAGCTGACGATTGCCTACCGCGGTACCGACTATTCGGGGTGGCAGCGACAGATCAACGCGGTGACCGTACAACAGGTGGTCGAAGACGCGTTGTGCGATCTGACAGGCCTCGAGCTTTCCATCGTTGGTGCGAGTCGGACTGACGCCGGAGTCCATGCGCGGGGGCAGGTCGCCCACGTCGCTGGCGCCGAGAGCCTTGGCGACCGTGCGCTCGTCCACGGCACGAACCATCGTCTACCCGAGGATGTACGCGTGCTCGAGGCAACGACGGTTGCAGACGGGTTTCATGCTCGCAAGCACGCCGTCGGGAAGCTGTACAGCTATCGGATGGTTCGGGTGCCGGTATTGTCGCCCCTGGACGCACCGTTCGCCGTTCGAGTCGACCCGCGAATTGATGTCGCGGCGATGAAGGCGGCCTGCACGCATCTTCAGGGCGAGCACGATTTCTCCGCTTTCGCGTTGGCAGGCGGTGCGCATCGTAGTTCTCGCCGGCACATATTCTCGGCGATCTGCGAGGAGTTCGGGCCGGATGTTCGCTTCTACATTTCTGGCAACGGGTTCTTGCGCGGGATGGTGCGATCGCTGGCGGGAACACTCGTCGAAGTCGGACTCGGCCGCCGCCGCGTCGCGGAATTCGCGAGTCTGCTCGACGGAGGTCTCCGGGCGGCCGCCGGCCCGACGGCAGCAGCCCGAGGACTGACGCTCGAAGCCGTCCACTTCGCCGACCACCCGGGCACGGTGGGAAAAGCAGCTTCGCGAACGGTCGGCGCAAGAAGACGAGATCCGCTATGGTAGATTGCGGCTCCAGCGGCATGACCCATCCACCTCGACACGACGAGTCCGATTCGTCCGAGCAGCTGCTCGTCAGAAGGCTCGATCGGAGCAAGCTGCCCCGCCATGTGGCCGTTATCATGGACGGCAACGGCAGGTGGGCGCAGCAGCGCGACCTCTCGCGCATCGAGGGCCATCGGGCGGGTGTCACGGCGGTCAAAGAGACACTCGAGGCGGCAGGAGAGCTGGGCCTGGAGATCTTGACGCTGTACGCCTTCTCGGTAGAGAACTGGAAGCGTCCGCGGCACGAAGTGTGGACGCTGATGAACTTGCTCAAGGAGTATCTCCGGAAAGAGCTCCGAACGCTGGTCGAGAACGACATCCGACTGGGGATCCTCGGTCGCTGGCGGGAGCTGGACCCGACGATCGTTCGTTTGCTCGAAAAGGCGCTGAGCGCAACGGCGCAATGTGGCGGGCTGAAGCTCAACATCGCGCTCAACTACTCTGGCCGCTGCGAGATCGTGGATGCGTGCCGACGAATTGTGGCCGATTGGGCGCAAGGAAAAGGGACAGATATCGACGAGGAGACCATCGGTCACTATCTGTACACAGCGGGAGAGCCCGATCCCGATTTGCTGATTCGCACGTCGGGTGAAATGCGACTTTCGAACTTTCTCCTGTGGCAGATCTCGTACACTGAAATTTGGGTCACTGATACCTTGTGGCCGGATTTTCGTCGCGCCCATTTCCTGCAGGCGCTCCTCGATTTCCAGCAGCGTCGCCGCCGATATGGCGGCGTGGGCGCATGCCCCTCAGCTGTCGTGCCGGGCCGGAGCGGCAGCTGACGGCGCTTCCGGCTCGGCAATGAAGCGGATCCTGACAGCGGCGGTCATCGTGCCGCTCGCATTGGCGGCTGTACTGTTGCTTTCCGGCTGGTGGTTTCTGCTCCTGGCGATTGTAGTCGTCGAGCTGGCAGCGGTGGAGTTTGCGGTGATCGGATCGCGACTCGGTGGCCGGCGCGTGATGTGGGTTCTGCCCGTGCTGGTTCCGGCGGCGGTGCTGCTCCTGTTGCCGGACTGGCTCCCGAGCCCTCTTCCGACCACCGCACACCTCCTGCTGTTAGGCGTTCTCGTGAGTTCGGTTGTCGCCTCGGTCGCGTTATTCTCCCGGCAGACCCTCGACGAGACACTCGTGGCAATAGGACTTCTGAGCTTTGGAGTTCCGTATTTCGCCGTGCCGATCGCGGCTCTGGCGCGCCTTCAGGCGGCGGACGAATGGCTCGTCGTGCTGGTTCTGGCCATTGTCTCGCTGGGCGATACGGCGGCGTATTATGTGGGTACGCATCTCGGCCGCCACCGACTGGCGCCGACGGTCAGTCCGAAGAAGACGTGGGAAGGCGCTGGCGCCAGCCTGGTGACGGCGACGGCTGCCGCTGCCGTATGGAGCACCCTGCGACTTGGTGAGATCGACTCCGGGCTGCTTGCAGTGGCGGTGGCGACTTCGATCGTGGCGCAGATTGGAGATCTGGTGGAGTCGATGCTGAAGAGGCGGGTCGGAGTCAAAGACTCGAGCTCATTGCTTCCCGGCCATGGTGGTGTGCTGGACCGCTTGGATGCGCTCTTGTTCGCGCTGCCGGCGCTCTCGGTCGGGCTGTGGCTCCTGGGGTGGAACCTCTAATGGGAAACAACGAGAGCGATGGGTTAGTATGATCGACCGCGCCGCCGGAGGGTGGCCACGGAGGATGCGATGCTGACCGTCTTGACCAACACACTCGCCTTCATCTTCGCACTGGGCGTGATCATCTTCGTACACGAGGCCGGGCATCTGCTGATGGCCAAGTTCTTCGACATGCGCGTGGCGACGTTCTCACTCGGATTTGGCAAGCGTATATGGGGCTTTCGCCGCGGTGGTACCGACTATCGACTCTCCCTGATTCCCCTTGGAGGCTATGTTCAGCTGAGCGGCGAAGATCCTGGAGAGGTCGGTGACGACCCCGGCGAGTTTCTGAATCGACCACGGTGGCAGCGCGTTTTTGTCTACCTTGCCGGGCCAGCGATGAACGTCGTCCTGGCGGTGTTGTTGGTTGCGTTTGTCTTCATGCTCGGCATCGAAGTCGCGGCACCGCCGGATATTCCGGCGGTCATCGGCAGTGTGCGCCCGGAGTCGCCGGCGGCCGAGGCGGGATTGCAGGCGGACGATCTGATCGTCGCCATCGACGGCAAACCGTTGTCGCGTTGGGAGGAGGCGCGGTTCGCGTTCTTGACCGCTCCCGAGCGATCCCTTCAGGTTGAGTATGAGCGTGAAGGTCAGCGTCGAGAGACTATCGTCACGCCGATCAAAGTGCCGAAGTACGAATTCGGCGATGCCGGAGCGTTTCCCAAGCTGTTGCCTCGCATCGCCGGCCTGTTCCGAGGCGAACCGGCAGAGGCCGCAGGATTCGAGGTTGGAGACCTTGTGCGATCGGTCGATGGTCAACCGATCGCCAGTCAGGGGCAGTTCATCGAGTATGTCTCGCAGCACGCCGGAGAGTCGGTCATCGTGGAAGTGCTCCGTGACGACGAGCCGGTCGAGCTGTTCGTCGTGCCTCGCTCGGAATCAGGTCGCGGGTGGATCGGTGTCAGTTTGACGGTCACGTCGTTTCAGCGGTTCGGCGCAGGGGAGGCGCTGATTCAGAGTGTGCGTTTCAACTGGGACGTCACGCGACAGACATTTGCCGTGATCGGCAAGATCTTCAGCGGCCAGCTGGCGGCGAAGAGCGCGCTGTCGGGCCCCATTCAAATCGCTGCCTTGAGCGGCGCAGCTGCGCGTAGCGGCTTTCGCAATCTGTTGCATCTCATGGGGTTGATAAGCATCAGCATCGCCATACTCAATCTGTTGCCGATACCTGTTCTCGACGGAGGGCAGATAGCGATTCTTCTGGTTGAAAGCCTGTTTCGCCGAGATCTGTCACTGACGATCAAGGAGCGGATCAACCAAGTGGGCTTCCTGCTGATTGTCATGCTCATGGTAATGGTTCTGTACTTTGATCTCGTCAAGGTGATACCCGAAGGCGTTCTCCCCGGGTCTTAGTGTTCGTTGCGGAGGAACTGATCGCCGTGTTGCCAGCCATAGGGACCGAAGCGCCTGATTTCGACCTGGTGTCGACTGAAGATGTCGTACTCATGCTGCGCGACGAAGTTCCGCGTTCGCCAGTGCTCTTGTTTTTCTTTTCGGGCTCGGCCGACGGTCGGGCGGAGTTGGCAGAACTGGAGAGGCACTCACCTCGGTTGGCGGCAAAGAGCATCAAGCTTCTCGGCATCTCGGAACGCTCCCTGGTGGAGCTCAAGGCCCTGCAGCAAGAGCTTCGGCTGTCGTTCCCACTCCTGCATGACGATCGCGGCTTTTCCCGCAGCTATGGGGTGGCCGCGGAGGCGGGACGAGTTCTCGTGCTCGTGGATCGGAACCAACGGATCGCGTGGATCGGGAGCCAACTGGAGAATCTCGGCGCCGAGCTCGAGGCTCTTCTTTCATCGCGAAAACGCGACTCGTCTCCGAGAGCCAACTACCCACGAAGTGTCATAAATCGCCTTGTTGATCGCTGGGTCAACTAGCGATTGCTTTGGTGAGTCGGTTTCCACGCCGCGATTCGCGAGCACGTTCGACTGTTGCCGGCGAGGCCTCTCCTCGACACGGCGCGACAACGGCATGTCGGCGCGATCAATCCGCGGTACTGCCGAGTGGTCTTCAGATTGGTGAATCTGTGAGAGCTGGGAGCGGCGTTTTCGGCGGGTCGCCAGCGGCGCTGGTCGGCGACCGAAAAAATCGGGGCCGCGGCCAAGTTCGATTCACAGGCTGGTAAACTTCCCGGCGATGTTACGAATGCTGTCACGACTGGCTGGGTGGTTTGCGTACGGTGTGCTATTGCTCGTCGGGTTCGGCGTGTCCGCATATCTCGCGTTCAGTTGGTTCGTGCGCAGTGGCGTTACTGCGGTGCCCGATGTCCACGGTTTGGCGCAAGAGCAGGCTGTCGCACTCATTCGGGATCAGGGACTCGAGATCGCTGTTGAACAGGCACCGCGCTACGACGAGGACGTGCCAGAGAACCACGTCATCTTGCAGGATCCCGGGGCCGGTAGCCTGGTCAAGCGCGGTAGCGTCGTGGAGGTCATCACCTCGTTGGGACAGGAGTTGGTGGAGGTCCCGGAGGTGAAGAGCCAAGCCTTGCAGGCTGCGCAGGTCACTTTGCACGCGGCAGGGCTCAATCTGGGTCGGTCCTTTAACATCTATAGCTCGTTCGGTCGACCGGGTACTGTCGTTACTCAGATTCCGTCGGCGGGATCACGTGTCGCTCATTCATCGCCTGTCGACCTGTTTCTGTCGCTGGAAGGTCGGGAGGAAACGTTCTTGATGCCGGATCTCGCCTACCGGAGGTTTGACCGAATGGAGGAGTATTTCCGGCGCCGAGGCTTTCGCCTGGGGAGCGTGAAGTTCGAGGTCTACGAGGGGATCCCATCCGGGACCATCTTGCGTCAACATCCGCTTCCCGGTCATCGGCTCAGGAAGCACGATGTTATTTCGGTCGTCGTGACGAAGACGGAGTCGAGGGCGCCTGAGCAAGGCGATGCGCCTCGTCTGTGAGGGCCTTGGCCGAGAGATTGCATCGAAGGAGGTGTTGAGAGTGTTGTTGGCGCCATCGATACTGGCGAGCGACCTGGCTGATCTTGCGGCCGCTGCCGAGGTGTGCGCCGAAGGGGCGGCCGATTTGCTTCACGTAGATGTCATGGACGGCCGTTTCGTGCCGAACTTGAGTTTCGGAATTCCCGTCATCCGGGCGCTGGCGCGGCGCACCTCCATACCACTGGACGTGCACCTCATGGTCGAGGAGCCGAGTAGGCTCCTCGAAGAATACCTTGATGCGGGGGCGTCCTGGCTGTCGGTTCATTGGGAGGCGACCGCGCATTTGGACCGCGTGTTGCAGCAGATTCGCGATCACGGAGCGAAATGTGGAGTCGCGCTCAATCCATCGACTTCCGTTGACGTCTTGACGGACGTCCTCTCACAGCTCGACTTCGTACTGTTGATGTCGGTCAATCCAGGGTTCGCGGGCCAGGAGCACCTTCCCTATGTCGTCGACAAGGCTCGTCGCCTTCGTGAGATGATCGAGAAGCGATCGTTGGCGACGACGGTGGCGATGGACGGAGGGATCGGAGAGAAGACTATCGGCCGTGCAGTCGCTGCGGGCGTCGAGGTGTGCGTGGCGGGGTCCTCGATATTTGGCGCTGCAGATCCCCTGAAGGCCATGCGCCGTCTCAGGGCGCTGGCGGAAGGGGCGGAAACATGTTGACCAAGAGAGAGAATTGCGTGGCGGCTCTCCTTCTCGTCGTTCTGACGACAGGTTGTGGAAAGGGCGTGAAAGACGACCCGATTCTGCGACTGTCGGCGGCAGAGTCTCTCGCCGAAGGGCGGGCGCTGATGGAGCAGGAGAAGTACGCGCGCGCGCGCGATTATCTGATCCATGCCTTCGAGGTCGAGCCGAACTCGGCCGGAGGTCGCGAAGCTCTGCTCATGGTCGCAGATGCGCACTTTCTTCAGGGCGGGAATCAGAACTTCATCAAAGCCGAGGCGAAGTACCGTGACTTTCAGAATCGATTCCCGACCAGTGACCGGGCCGCCTATGTGCAATTCCAGATCGCCAAGAGCTTGGCCAGTCGCACTCTCAGCCCCGACCGCGACCAAAGCTCTACGCGCAAGGCACTCGACGCATACGAGGATGTTATCCGTTTGTTCCCAACCAGCGAAAATGTGGAAGAGGCGCGCCAGGAAAGCGCTATTCTGAGGGCAACCCTGGCGGAGTCGGAATTTGTGAAAGGGCATTTCAACCTCAAGCGAGGTTTGTTAAAAGCGGCGATTGCGAGGTTCGAATACTTGTTGGAGACGTTCCCCGAGTACCAGGAAACCGACAAGGTCCTCTATTATCTCGCTGAGGCCTACGAGAAATCCGAGCAATCGGAGCTGGCGCATGAGACCGTGGAGAGACTGCGGTCCGAACACCCTCAGAGTGAGTACGTGGCTGCCGAGAACAAGGAGTCACAGGGATGAGGAAGGCCGTATTTTCTGCGCTCTGCGTGATGCTGGTGACTTTCTATGGCTGTGCCTCGATGCAGAG
>JAOTUP010000493.1 GCA_029863825.1 Acidobacteriota bacterium
TAGAGATCCACGGCGGCAACGAGTCCGCCCCGGTAGCGCCGTTCGACGGTGGAGAGCGTCCGTTCCCAGCTCTCCCTCGTCTGCCGGCTCACGGCGATCGAGTCCTCGAGTCTGGCGACGGTCACCCGGCTCTTCACTACCTGCGCAACGATCGCCTGCTCGAGAGCCTGCTGCGCCGCTTCGGTTGCCAGGAGCGACGCCCACGCGGACTGCCGCGTGCGCCTCAGCTTGCCCAAGAAATCCACGAGATAGGACACCGACAGACTGTCGGAGTAGGTGGTGGAGTAGATGGAGACCCTGCCGACGGTCGGCAGGACGAACGAGTTCTTGACTCGACTCGCGGAGGCGCCGGCGGTCACCTCGGGCCAGCGTGAGCTCCCGGCCTTGCGCATGAGCGCATCCGCCTCCAGGACTCGCGCCGCGGCGGCCCGCAGATCGGTGTTGTGGGCGATCGCCTGCTCGACGAGATCGACGATCTCGGGATCGCCGATCCGTCTCCACCACTCTGTCGTCACTGGCCGCGAGTCGCCCTCGGCGACGCCGGCATCAGGCTCCCCGGCCAGACTCTCCGATCGCTCCGCCGAATGAACGAAGGACTCGGCACCGTCCACCGCCGTTTCCGGGCGGCGCGGCTCCGGGCCCAGTGTGCAGCCGACGAAGAGCGTCACCGCGAGCGCCGTGCCTGCACCGACCGAGATGTGTCTTTTCCGTGACCCGTCGTCGATCACCGTCGTCATGATGGCCTCTTTCTCGATGATTGACTCTCAGCACGCCCTGCCGCCTCGCAGGCCCGGATCCCGCCGGCCGAGAACCGGATGACATGCGGAACCGACTCCGCCAGATCGAGAGAGAGCCCCTGCTCGCTGCCCTCACCTGCAAGACGTCGACTCACCTTGACGGCATGCGCGAGCTGGCCGACAAGCGACATCAAACACCGTGCCGCGGTGACGTTGTCGAGCTCGACGCCGACCCGCGCGAGCGACGACGCGAAGACATCGATCATCGGCCGCACGAGCTGTGCGAAGAAGGCGCTGGTCGGCAGTAAACCGATACGCATCTCCTGGTCGAAAAGCGCCATGAAGTTCCTCGCTCGCTCGCCCTCGACAAGCGGTTCGACGAAAGCCCGGGCAAAGCTCTCGAGAAAGCCCTCGAGCGTCATGTGACCGGCGGCGGCTTCGAGATCGGCCTCGATACGCGAGATCCTCTGCTCCCTCATCTCATCGAGCATGCGGTGCAGAACCGCCTGATAGAGACCTTCCTTGCCGCCGAAGTAGTAGCTCACGGCGGCAACGTTCGCGTCTGCGCCCTGCGTGATCTCGCGCACCGATACAGCGTCGTAGCCTTGTGTCGCGAACATCCTCTCGGCCGCGTCGAGGAGTCGCTCGCGAGTCTCGGCTTCGTTGGTCGGTTCCGTATTCGGCTCCATCTACGCTCTCTCTCGTGCCACCGAGGTGGGATCAAACGATTGTTTGAAGCGATTGTATAAAACAAATGATTCAGACTGTCAAGGCTTGCTTTCATGGCACGCCGATTCCGGGCCAAGCAGTCACTCCGGAGAAGACAAAGCCGGCCGGGCCCGAGAGATCGGGTCGGCCGGCTGATCTCCGGATCGGTGCCTGGACGGGTCAGTCCCTGACGTCTGGTCGGTCCTCGATCTGGCGCGAGACGCGGACCACGAGATCGACGAGGCCGTCCACGTCCGGATCGCCGGGGAAATGGCGTTTCATCGTCTCGGCCCGTCGAAGCAGCTGTCCGAGGTCCGCCTCTTTGGTCCAGTACGAGCCCTTCAGCACCTCGGCCAGCTCCGCCGCAACGGCAGCCAGCTGAAGCGATGGCGACGCTGAGCGCCAGCTTCCGGCCAGGAGCGAGCGTCTGAGCTCGAGCGAGTCTTCGATGACGCGACCCGCAGCCTTCGAGAAATAGCGCAGCCTCACCTCACCCAACGAGCCGCGGCGAGATCCCTCATCGGCCAGCTTGATCTCATACAGTGCGGTCACCGTGTGACCCGCTCCGATCTCCCCGGCATCGACGCTATCGTCGCGGAACCGGTGGTCGGCGACGTCTCGGTTCTCGTATCCCAGCAGGCGATAGCGACTGACCGTCCGAGGATCGAACTCCACTTGCACCTTGGCGTCCG
>JAOTUP010000042.1 GCA_029863825.1 Acidobacteriota bacterium
GAATCTCTGCCCACTCTCGTTTTCGATGACCAGACCGACCGGCTCGCGCGCGTCATGGGGAACCGCGAAGGGCTCGACGTGAAAAGGCCCGATTTCCAGCGGCCTCCCGGCACGGATCACCACCGGTCGCGGAGCAAAGCTCGGCAACCGAACTCCCTCCAACGTGCCCGCAGTCGCGTGCACCGGGATCTTGAACCGTCGCGAGAACCGACCGGCGCCGCGTGCATGATCGCCGTGCTCGTGTGTCAGCACGCACGCAGTCACCGTGTGCGGATCGACACCCACTCGACTCATCCGGCGCTCGAGCTCGCGACACGAGAAACCGGCATCGACGAGAAGCGCTTCACCTTCGCATTCGAGCACGACGGCATTCCCCGAACTCCCCGAACCGAGGACGCAAAAACGTAGCGGCGAGTTTCCGAAGCTCAGCTGCAACTGCATCACCGCCCCGACCCTCTTGACGCGCGGCGCATCATTCTTCGGCGCAGGCCTTCAAACACCTCGTGTGCCACCAAGACTGACGTGAACCTCTGCTGCGCCGGCCGTGCCAGCCGGTCAGTCCTCATCACAGTCAGCGCACTGCTTTCAGCATATCTGCCACATGGTGAGAACCGCAGCAAGGGGTCAGAACTCGTACACCTTGCCCTGCTCGAGAAAGCGAATCCTCGAGTCGTCGATTGCCGCCACCTCGGCACGAATCTGCTCGATGCAGGGAGGTTTGAGGTGGTGCAGGTAGACCGGCACGTCTCGCTCAAGCTTCTTCAGCTCTTCGCTCATCGTTCGCGGCGTCAGGTGAAGCGAGAGATCCGCGATCTGCTGCAAGGAGTTATCAAAACTCGTGTCCAGGAAAACCGCCTTCAGGCCTGGAACCGAGTTGGCAAGCTCCCAGAGGCGGACTGTCGGTCCGGTATCGCTCGACCAGACGAGTGTCGAACCACCGTACTCGATGACATAGCCGAAAGTCGGCACGAGGTGGTCGACCGGAAACGGAGTGAAGCGGACGTCGCCGAGGACGACAGGGATTCCCTGCTCGAGGATCTTGAACTGAACCGATGGCAGGAGGTTGTTGGGAAGCCGTGTGAAATCGGGCCAGGAGGCGTTGTTGAAGAGGTTCTTCCGGATCGCATACGTCGTCGACGCTCCCGCGTGGATGTCGACGGCGTCGCGGCTTCTCCCATACACGTTCTCGACAAAAAACGGTAGCGAGCACGTGTGGTCCATGTGGGAGTGGGTCAGGACGATCGCCTCGACCTTCCGCTGACGCTCGACCGACAGGCCCTGGGTCAGCGAACCCGCATCGAGCGCCACCCGGTCGTTGACCAGGAGACACGTCATCCGGCATTCGAGACTCTCACCGCCGTAGCTTCCGAGGACTTCTAATCTCATGCGACTGCGTAGAGTTTACAGTACCGGGACACCAGGGCCGCGTCCTTCCGACCGGCGTCGCGCAACCGAGTGGCGAGCGCAACGAGCCCAGTCCGGGGCGCGACGTCTCATCGCTCTGCTCCCCTCGGCGACAACCGACGGCCAGGGCTCACCAGCACCGCGGCTCCTGGCGGCGCCGTCGTGTCCCAGCGACCATCCGACGAGTATTGGACCCTAGAAACGCGTTCCGATCCAGAACGAGGACTCATAGCCGCTCAGCGATTTGTCGAAATCCCATTCGCGAGCGAAATCGACGTTCAGACTGAGTCCGCCAAGATTCACCGTGAAACCGTAGCCGTAACTTGCGACGGCGTCCTCGAGGCGGCTCTCGGCGCTGTTCCAGACGTCGAAGTCCTCGAAGTCATCGAACCACGCGCCACCGACATCGACGAACACGACGCCTCTCACGTTGCCGAGGTTTCCCAACGGCGTCCTGAGCTGGTCGAAGAGTGGAAAGCGATACTCGAAATTGGTGAAAAAGCCCATGTCCCCGACGATCGAGCGAAAATTGTAGCCGCGCAGCGTATCCAGCCCGCCGAAATAGACTGGGCTCACCAAATTCCCTTCGCTTGCATACCCGAATACGCGGAACGCGAGGTTCGACCTTCGCGTCACCGGCAAGTACTTGCGAAAATCGAGCGACAGGCTGCTTGTGAGCGCTCCGCTATTGTCGAGGTCCGGGGCATACCTCGCGCCCAGGCGCCAGCGTTGGCCACCCATGATGCCCCACGGCGTGGCGACGATCGTGTCGCCGACAAGGGCGGTCTGCAGGATCGGAAAGTCGTCCTTGACCGTGACGATCGCCGGTCTCGGAAAACCGTTCTCGTCGAAAACGAAGGTCTGCCGGTCGAGCTCGCGGAAGATCCAGCCTGCCCCCACTTCGAAACGGCGTGAAATATTGAAGGGATAGATGAGCGTGCCGATAGCTCCCGTCTGGGAGAAAAGAGCTCTTCCTCTTTCCAGGAATCCGGTCGTTTGATCCTGGCCGATGAAGAAATCTCGATCGTCGAAGAGGTGGACCTGCCATTGCCAGCGGTGGGTGAGATTGGCGTAGATGACGTCGAAGTTCTGGAAGCTCTCGATCGACTGGAAGGTGGCAAGGATTCGGCGATCGCCGAGAAAATCCGAGAACTGGAGGAACGCGAGCCCGAGGAAGGTCTGGTCGTCGGAGATCCCCATGGTGCCGCCGGCATCTTCGATGAAGAACTTCTTGCCGCCGTATGTGTCTCTATTCTGCTCGTCAATAGACACCTCGATCGCCGGCTCGAATCCCCTGAGCTCGGCGGTCTCGATGGGCTGTCGTTGAGTGGGAGGAGCCGGTGGAACGGCGGTCGGCTCGCTAATCGGTTCATCAATCTCCAGTAGATACAGGTCGAACTGACCCTTCCACATCGAGGTGAACACGAGACGATCCTTCTTCCCCTCAATCCCCGCCAGGACCGTCGGCATGAAACAGCCGGTGACCGAGTTCGTGTGCTGGATCGTCTCCCCGCTCTCGAGATCGAGACTGTAGATGTTGTTGGCTCCCGTGCGGTCGGAGGTGTAGTAAATCCGTTTGCCGTCCGGCGAGAACACGGCATCGGTTTCATTCGTCTCGCCATCCGTCAGGGGGAATCGCTGCTGCGGGGTGTCCAGGCCGATCCTGAAGAGCTTTTCGAAGCCGTTGACCACTGAGCTCAGAACCAGAGATTCGCCATCCGGAGAGTAGACAGGCGCGCCATCGTAGACCATGTCGTTCGTCAGCTGCGCCACTTCCTCGGTTTCAAGATCGAGCGTGTAGATATCGAACTGGCCGTTGCGGTGGCCCGAGAAGGCGACCGTCTTGCCGTCGGCACTGAACGCGGGTGAGCTCTGCTGCTCGACGTTCATGTCAATGACACGATCGATCTTCCCCTTGAGAACATCGATCAGTAAGAGGCTCCGGCCGTGCTCGCGACGCACAAAAAGAGCCACACGATCGCCATCCGGGGAGAACGAGATGTCCCGCCCCATCTTGCGGCCCATGGTCAGCTCCTGGGCGATGAAATACTGAATGTCGCTGCGATCGAAACCCTTGGTCAGATTGCGGATCACCTCTCTCTTACGGGCATCATAGAGGACCACATCGACTTCGGGCGCGGTCGGATTGCTGTAGGCAGTACCGGTGGTGCTGAAAGCTACAAGCAGGTCGCCGGACGGCGACGCGGCCGGCGACGTCTGTACCGCTTGCGCGCCCTTGCCCTGGCGAAACCGTCGACCGAAGTCTCCCGGTTCGCCGGTTTCCACGAACTCCGGTAGGTACTTCTTGCGCAGCCAGCGACGAAAATCGGCATTGAAGTCTTCGGCATCGAGCCCAAATGTCCTTTCGAGCGACCGTCCGACCCGCCCTCCGAGCGTGTTACGAGTCTCGATGACGAAGTCGCGTACGCCTTCCTCGCCCCAGCGCTCCTCGATGTAGTCGAATACTGCGTGTCCGAAGCGATAGGCGAAAAAGCCCCCAAAATCCAGATTGACCGGAGGAATCCGATCATTGACCACGGCATCACGCAGATACATCTTGTCGCGAGCCGACTCGTCCTTTGCCATGTAACTCGCCATCCCCTCCATGAACCATGTCGGTGGCGCAGACGCCACGCCCTTGCTCAGGTTGCCGCCAAAGAGCATGTGGTACTGAAAGATGTGGGTCATCTCGTGGAGCATGAGATTCATCAGCTCGGGACCCGGAAGGTCGACCGGCATGACCATCCGGTTGCGCACCGGTGAAGCGAAGGCGCCAGTGCCTTCGGGGATGAAGTTGAGGATGATGTTGTTCTGTTCGAAGTCGGAATGTGTCAAGTAGAAGATCAGGGGCGTCGGCTCTTCGATTTTGTAGTTGAGCCTCTGTGACAACTCGTCATAGGCGCTTTCCGCGAATGAGACGACGCGCTGCAAGACCGGCTCCGACTCTTTGTAGTAGTACACGTCGAAATGAGGAGAGTGGTACACCTCCCACTGGAAGTCGCCATAACGGATCTTGTTCTTGCCGAACTGTGCTCCGGCCGGCGCCACCGCCAGGACCAGAAGGGCCATCACGACCACGGATTTCATGAGAGAAGCTCTTTCAAGACGGCTCAACCGGCCCTCCTTCCGAAGTCGCACCCAATCAATTGGTAAACAGGGCACGGGTCGTTTCGACCCGTTTCTGGCTGAAGATGCCGGAGATCCGATCTTCCAAAGCGATGAGGTTCTCGAACATCCCGGCCAGAGGATCCACGCTTTCACCCTCGAATTGCTTGAAATCCTTAAAATTATCTGAGTACAGCTGCTCGCCGGTCATGCCGTCGAAGATCTCCATGACGATGTCGTACTCGAAGCCCGTCTGCTCTACCAAAACCTGTCGGAAGTAGGTCCGACCATCGAATGGCGACACGTACTCTTCGGTGCGATAGCCGCTGCGATCCTGAATGTCGAAGTCGAGGCTGCCCGAGAGAATCAGCGCCGCTCCCGTGCGCTCTCCTAGAAAGCGCCAGAAATCGGTGTTGTCGGCGAGTTGCTGCAGATCGTAGCTCGGATAGTCTACCGGGCCCGCTTCGATCACGGTCAGTTTCGTCCGCCGCTTGAGGAGTCGCCGCAGATACTCCTCGAACTCTCGTTGGACGTCGACCCCTCGCTGCTGAATCGCCGTCTCCCCCTCATCGGTCACGACGAGAAAAGGGGCCAGCGTGACTGTCTCTCTCCCGCCGAGATCGAGTCGCGCCCTGACCGGGACCGAGAAATTCACATCGATGACTCCAGCGGCCGCCGGTAAGGACGAAACGAGTCCCCCGACGAGGACGCTGAGTCCGATGCCGACGAGTTCGAGTCGAAATACCTGCTGCTTGAGGCTCTTCACGCCATCACCTCCGATTCAAATCTCAGTATCACCACTAGAGGCATGCAAGGACCGGACCGCGCTCTCCGGACTCCCGACTCCGGACTCCCGACTCCCACCTAACGCCCGTCCGGCGGTTGGTCTGACGCAGCGGACGGCTCCGGCGCTTCGCCGGCCTTCCCGTCGTCTTGCTCACTTTCCTCCTTGGGTCGAAAGCTCTGATAGAACTCCACAAACCGCGCGTAGTTGCGTTTCAGATCAGCGTTGTTGGGATCCAGCTTCACGGCCTGCCGGTAGAGTTCGAGAGCTTTGTCGAACTGACCTACGGCCTCGTAAGAGACGGCGAGGTTGTTCAGTATCTTTGGATTTCCGGGATCCTCTCGGTCCGCTCTCTGGAAGCGGAACAATGCTTCGGCCCACAGGCCCCGCTTCGCCATGTCGACGCCGAACGCGAGCTGTTGACCGCGATCAGCGGCGAGTGACGCGGTCACACTTCCCAAACACAGAACTGCAACGACGATTGCTGGACGTGCACTGCGAGAAATGAAACGGCGCATAGAGGGTCTACCCATCCTGAAGGCCTGTGATCGTCACTCGAAAACCCCCGGAGTATATACGAGCGGTTTTCAGTTTGGATCTGCCTCGGCTTACCTCCGCCTTCCCGACACCCTGCAACCGCCCGTGCAAGGTAGCGCTTCCCTTTTGCGTCTTCTCACCGGGAAAGTCGAGTGATGGAAGGCACGCTTTCAGCGAACCAACCTGCCGTCTCACGCGACCTCCTCATAGCCCTCAACGCGGTAATGGGAAGAAGTCGTGAGGTAGTCTGTCGGCTCTCGGCTACCGTCTCCGCCTGGATCGCTGTACAGCCACCTGAGATCTCCTTGGCAGCTCGCCGGCTGCGCATCCCCGCTCCGCGACTGCGCGACGCCCTCGCCCTGTTGCCACGAGTCTCCGAAGTCGCTTCGATCGAGCGCGCCCGCTGCTGCGGGCTGGGCGTCGATATCGTCACGCGCCTGGATCCCGACTACCCGTCCGCATTGTTCGATCTCGCGCTACCACCTCCGGTCCTCTACTGCCGTGGTCATCTCGATTCTCGGCCCGCCATGGCTATCGTCGGCTCCCGCCGCAGTGATCCGTACGGGCTCGAAGTCGCTGAGCTCTTCAGCAGCGAGCTCAGCCGGCAGGGTCTCAGTATCGTCTCGGGCCTCGCCGTCGGCATCGATGCGGCCGCTCATCGAGGAGCTCTCAATGCCGGCGGTCACACACTTGCCGTCCTCGGCTGTGGAATCGATATTGCGTACCCCCGCTCCAATCGACGTCTCGCCGCCGACCTCGGCAAAACCGGAGCCGTGATCTCCGAATTCCCCCTCGGCTCACCCCCAAAAGCCTGGCACTTCCCTGTCCGCAACCGGATCATCGCCGCCGTGTCGATCGGGACCTTGGTGATCCGAGCCACGCCCCGCTCCGGCTCGCTGATTACTGCCGGTCACGCTCTCGAGCTCGGTCGTAACGTCTTTGCGATTCCGGGAACCATCTTCGACCGCCGCTCAATCGGGCCCAACTGCTTGATCCGGGACGGCGCCATACCGGTTCAGCATCCGCGAGAGATCATCGAATCTCTCCCCACGTCCGTCCAGATGCAACTGACCCAAAGCTGCTCTCGAGACACCCCGGAGCCGCAGCTCGACGAGGGCTTGGCGACCGTACTGCACATTCTTCCCGTCGGCGAAGCCATCTCTCAGGAGGACGTCATCTCGAGCTCCGGGCTTCCCCTCGACCGGACCCTCGCAGCGCTCCTCGAACTCGAGCTCGGTGGCTGGATCGAGCGCCATCCCGGAGCTCTGATCGTTCGGCGAGCGTCGTCGGCTGAAAGCCGATGGTCAACCTGATGCGGGCTTGCAGGCACTTCGGAAGCGATGGTAACGTCCCGCCCCGTCCCCGGCACCTCACACTTGAGGGGGCTGAAAGAACCGCTCCCGACCTCACGAAAGGAACCCCGTCGGATGTCGACACTCGTCATCGTAGAGTCTCCCGCCAAGGCCAAGACTCTGTCTCGAATTCTCGGGAGTAGCTACGCGGTCGAGGCCAGCTACGGCCATGTACGTGACCTGCCCGAGACGGCCCGTCAAATCCCCAATAAGTTCAGGAAAGAGAAGTGGGCTCGCCTCGGCGTCAACGTCGAGGGGGATTTCGAGCCGATCTACGTAGTCTCTGAAAGCAAGAAGAAACACATCAAGAAGCTGAAGGAATCACTGGCGAAGGCCGATGAACTGCTTCTGGCAACAGACGAAGACCGCGAGGGCGAGAGCATCAGCTGGCACGTTCTGGAGATTCTGAAGCCGAAGATCCCGGTGCGCCGAATCGTCTTCCACGAGATCACCGAGGAAGCCATCCTTGCCGCCCTCGAGCGTCCGCGCGAGATCGATGTCCATCTCGTTCGGGCGCAGGAAAGTCGCCGTGTTCTGGATCGTCTCTTCGGCTACGAGCTCTCTCCGGTCTTGTGGAAGAAGGTTCGAACGGGCCTCTCCGCCGGTCGCGTACAGAGCGTGGCCGTGCGGCTGTGCGTCATTCGCGAGCGCCAGCGGAGACGGTTCCGCTCCGCTCTGTACTGGGACGCGGAGGCGGATTTCACGATCGGCGGCTCACGGTTTTCCGCTCGTCTGGCTCGCATAGGCGACCAGCGCCTGGCAAGCGGGCAAGATTTCGATCCATCGACGGGCGAGCTGAAGAACAAGGCCGAGCTTCTTTGGCTCCAGTCTCAGTCCGAGCTCGAGACAATCATCGCGGGCTGGACGCTCCCCTGGCGTGTCACATCGGTGGAGGAGAAGCCCCAGACCCGGCGACCCGCTGCGCCGTTCATCACCGCCACGCTGCAGCAGGAAGCCAACCGCAAGCTGGGATTCTCAGCCCGCGACACTATGAGAATCGCGCAAAGGCTCTACGAGGGCATCGACGTCAACGGTGATCGCGTCGGCCTCATCACCTACATGCGAACCGACTCCGTCACCTTGTCCAACAAAGCCTTGAAAGACGCACAGTCTGTGATTCGCTCGAAGTACGGAGAGCAGTACAGCAAGGGACCTCGCCGGTATTCGAACAAGAGCAAGATGGCCCAGGAGGCGCACGAGGCGATTCGCCCCACCGAGCTCTCGCGCACTCCGGAGAGCATGCGGAAGGCCCTCAAGCCGCGAGAGCTTCGTCTCTACGAGCTCATCTGGACGCGGACCATCGCCAGTCAGATGGCGGACGCGCGCCTACTTCGAACGTCGATCGAGATCACCGCACCGGCATCTGCCGACACCGACGCAGCTGCCGGGCTGTTCGCTGTCACCGGAAAGACCATCCAGTTCGCAGGCTTCCTGCGCGCGTACGTCGAAGGGTCCGACGACCCCTCGGCGGATCTTGCCGACCAGGAGGTACTGTTGCCTCCTCTGGCACTAGGCGATACGTGCGAGCCGACAGGTGTCGAGCCCAAGAGCCACGAGACCTCGCCTCCCGCTCGCTACAACGAAGCCAGCCTGGTCAAGAAACTCGAAGCCGAAGGTATCGGCCGACCTTCGACCTACGCCAGCATCATCGACACGATTCAGAATCGGGGGTATGTCGTCAAGCAGGGCAAGGCTCTGGTGCCGACATTCACCGCCTTCGCAGTGACCAAGCTCCTGGAAAGCCACTTCGCCGATTACGTCGACACACAGTTCACCGCCCGCATGGAGCAGAAGCTGGACGACATCGCCGATGGCAGCCTTGATTGGAAGGCCCATCTGCACGATTTCTATTTCGGGAGCGGCGACCAGATCCCCGGCCTCGAGGGCCGGATCGCCGCCGCCGAGCCCAGCATGGACTACCCGAGCATCACGGTCGGGGACCACCCCCAGAGTGGTCTTCCGATCGTCGTCCGGGTCGGACGTTACGGGCCGTATCTGCAGTACGAGGACAAAGAGGGCGAGCGACTGATGGCCTCATTGCCGGACGACCTGGCGCCGGCGGATCTCACGGTCGACGCTGCCGTCGATCTTCTCGCCAAGTCCGCCAAGGGAGCGACACCGATCGGCAAAGATGCAGCGACCGGCGAGCCGGTCTACCTCGCGCACGGCCGCTTCGGAGCGTATGTCCAACTGGGAGATACGCCGGAGAAGAGCTCGGGCGCCGCAAAGCCGAAGCGGGCCTCACTGCCACGCGGTACTGCCAAAGAGGAAGTGACGCTGGCGCTGGCCCTGAAGTGGCTTTCCCTCCCCCGTACTCTCGGTACCGATCCGGCGAGCGGTGAAGATGTCGTCGTTGCCAGCG
>JAOTUP010000043.1 GCA_029863825.1 Acidobacteriota bacterium
GCTGTCCTATCCACCCACCCGGCACCCTGACGGTCCAAGCTGGATTGGGATCGAGACAAGGTCAGGTCGCGGTCGATGGCCGTGTCCTCGGAAGGAGCCCAATTCGTCACGTTTACCTCGAGCCCGGCGGTCATAAGATCGCCGTGCATATCGGTTCTCCGGCTCTCGGACGCAAAGTCGAGACCGAGGTGGTCCTCGTCAGCGCACGCGAGACCGTCGTGACCTTCGACCATCGACGACCGGATGCGGTCCTGGTTCGTGACAACCCTCTTGCCGCAAAGGCGCGGGAGGATCGCTGGTGAACAGAAGTCCCTTTGCCCTGCTCGCTCCGACCCTGGTGGCAATCATCCTTGCCCTCTCTGCGCCCGTTTCTTCGCAGAAACCGCCACCTTCCCCGGCTCGCTCCGAGCTCTCTCCAGAGGCTCTTCGCGCGCAAGCAGAGCAACTCTACCTCCAGGGTGACGCCGAGGGTGCTGAGTTGGTTTTTCTCGACCTGGCCGAGTTATCCAGCGCTGCTGTCGGTGATCGCTCAGAAGCTCTCATCACAGCCGCCTGGCTCCAGTACTCGAGGCAGCTGGACGAACAGGCGTTGAGGACTCTCGAGCGCGCTCTCGACATCGACGCAGAGGTCGTCGTGGACGAATCGATGTTCGATACGGATTTCGCGACACTCGTCTCGAGGGCTCGAGACAATCTGTCGATGAAGCGCCGAGACACGGCGCGTCAGCATCTTGCAGTCGCACGCCGGCAGCTCGACGAGGGTAACCTCACGGAGGCGCGCAGAGGTCTCGAACTCGCTCTTGCGCCGGGAGCCGGTGAGGAGATCACAACACGCGCACTCTACTCTCTCGGATTGCTCGAGATGAAGGCGGGTAACGAGGACGCGGCGCGTCTTCGATTCGAGGATGTTCTGTCCGTTCGGCCCTCACCTGCATTACGACTTCTCCATGCCGCGTCGCATATCAACCTGGGAACAATCCTGTTTCGCAAGGGTTTGCTGGCCAGAGCCGAGCTGGCGTGGGAGCGAGCCACAGAACTCGATCCGGATGCAGCCGTTGCCTGGAAGAACCTCGGGCTCGCAAGAGCACAGCGAAATGATCACGCGGGAGCACTTCTGCCCTTGCGATCTGCCCACACGCTGCAACCGGAAGATAGCGAAACCACGCGTTTGCTGGCCCGCTCTCTGACTACTACCGGCGCACTGGACGAGGCAGTCAGTATCCTGCATGAAGCTCTGGATCGGCAGCCGAAAGACGCGAAGCTATGGCTGGCCCTCGGTTCAGCCCTGCGCGCCGCCGACCGCGGTGCTTCCGCCTCGACCGCACTGGAGAGTGCCGTCCGGCTCGATCCCCTGAATCAGGGTCGAGCCGCCTCTCAGGCCGCGGCGCTTCTGTCACTCATCGCGATCGAGAATGAGCGCTTCGATGATGCCGAGCGATGGTCTCGCTCGGCTTTGGCATGGGAGGAACATCTCGCCGATCACTGGAACTCGCTGGCCATCGCCCTGCGCGGCCAAGGGCGGCTGGAGGAAGCGGAAACGAGCTCCCGCCGAAGCGTCGCGCTCGACCCCACGCGTCCTGAGCTCCTGGCAAACCTCGCTAGCATCCTGATCCACATGGATCGAGTCGATGAGGCAGAAGAATCCCTTCAAGCTGCGCTCGCTCTCGACCCGACAAACGTCGTCGTTGCTGAAGGTCTTTCCCAGATTCGCTCTAGACGAAGAGAGACACAGGTCGAAACGGCTCCCCCGAAAGTCGCGTCATCGCCCTCTCGAAGAGCCAAGCCGATCGCTCCGAAGAAGCTCGGCGTTCGATTCATCGAGCTGGACTATGACCGTTTGGGGCTTCGGGGTGCCCTCGTCCGCGAAGTCGCTAAACGCAGCCCGGCCGCTCGCACCGGCCTGCGCCGTGGTGACCTTGTCCTCAGAATAGGCGGCCACAAAGTGCTCGACAATCGGGACTTCTTCGATCATCTCAAGCGCAACCCCCCAGTTGAAGGCATGGAGATCGAAATCCTGCGCGACGCGACGATCGAGACTCTGTCGCTGCAGGTGTACTGAGCGCCCGCTACAGGGAGAGTCCACCCGACCACTCACCTGTGGCAACTTCGTCAGCCGCTGTCGCGACGCCGATCTGAGAGACCTGGGACGTGGCGCAGATACGCCGCCCGATAGCGACCGGAGATAACCTCCCAGGTGTGTTCGCGAACCGCTCGTTCACGCGACGACTTACCCATTCGTCGGCGTTGCTCGGTGTCGGTGAGCAAGGCGTCCAGAGCTCTTCCAAGAGCGGCCTGATCCTGCTCCTGAACGAGTAACCCGTTGTCGCCATCAGTCACTGCCAGCGGAATGCCGGACACGCCGGAAGCGACGATCGGCAGGCCGGTTGCCATCGCTTCGAGAATGACGTTGGGAAGGCCGTCTACATTGCCCTTCCGGTCGTGCACTGCCGGCAGTACGAATATGTCTGACTCTCGGTACAGGGACGGCAACGTATCCCGCATGACAATACCCGGAAGATGCACTCGGTTTGTCAAAGGCGTGACGCGAGCGCGAAACTCATCGAGTCGATCGCCGGAGCCCGCTAGGATCACGTGCGCATCCGGATGTGCGGCGAGAAGCTCTGGGAGAGCGTCCAATAGCACGTGGTACCCCTTCTTGGTCACCATCCTGCCTACAGACAGCATCACCAGCGCCCCGGGTGGAATTCCGAGACGTCGCCGCCAACTGTCTTCGGCAATGGATCCCGGAGAAAAGCTCTGCACGTCCACCCCGTAAGGAATGACTTCGGAACGGTCGCGCGGGAAACCCAACGCGCAGACACGGTCGACAAGCTCGGGAGAGCAGCCCGTCAAAAGCGAAGCTTGGGCCAAGGCGCGGCCTACAGTTGCGCGCACGAGCGGTTTTTCGGCCATGAAAACGTCGCTCCCGTGCAGCCCGATTGCCAGTGGGACCGTGCGCGCCATCAATGCCCCAACCAGACCGTTGGGAACGACCCAGTGAGCATGGAGTAGATCGAATCTGCGTCGACTCACCAGGCGCCTCGATGCCGCCATCGCGGCGCCGAGAAACAGCGGCGTCACCAAGCCGGCTCCGAGGCGAACCGTTTCGTCGGCACTCAGGCTGCGACTGTACCCGAGGACCTCCCACGACTCCGGTGCGTACCGGAAGCTCAGGACTTCGACGCCGCCATCGTCCCATCCTCGCTTCACGCCTTCGGCGTGCGGCGTCAGCACCGTCACTTCATCCCCGTGGCCGACCAATCCACGTGCAAGATCGCGAATGAACGGCCCGGACGTGTCCTCGTCGAACCGCGGATATGTCTGGGTCAGAAAGAGGATCCGCAATAGATCTTCGCCTTACTCGATCCTCTCCTTGACCGAGTAGGAGTCAGATCCGCGGAAGTTCTTGAAAGTGATCATCTCGCCGATCAGTCCAGTCGTCAGAACCTGGATCCCCAGCAGCATCAAGAGCACTCCGAAGAGGAGCAGAGGCCTCTGGGACAAAGACTCGTCATTCAGCCACAGCAGGAAAAGGTAGAAATTGATACCGAAGCCGACCGCAACGGCAAGCAGGCCGATGACGCCGAAGAGATGGAGCGGGCGACGAGTGTACTTGGTGATGAACAGAACCGTGATGAGATCGAGAAACCCCTTGTAAAAGCGGTCCCAGCCGTACTTGCTCACCCCGTGTTCTCGCCTGTGATGGGTAACCGTGATCTCCCCGATGCGAAAGCCCCGGCGGCTTGCGAGTACCGGAATATAGCGATGCAGTTCGCCGTAGACGGCAATCTGCTCGACAACCTCCCGCCGATAGGCCTTGAAACCACAGTTGAAGTCGTGCAATTGAACCTGCGCCAGTCGCCGTGTCGCCCAGTTGAAAACCTTCGACGGGTAGCGCTTCGAGATCGGGTCGTGGCGGGTCTT
Organism: Acidobacteriota bacterium; assembly: GCA_029863825.1. Classification (GTDB taxonomy): domain Bacteria; phylum Acidobacteriota; class Thermoanaerobaculia; order Multivoradales; family JAHEKO01; genus JAOTUP01. Next base: position 3,925 of record JAOTUP010000043.1, read on the forward strand.
CTTCCAGCCGGAGACCAGATCCAGATTCCCCTTCTCGAGAGCTTCCAGAAAACGCGGAATCTCTCCTGGATCATCCTGCAAATCGCCGTCCATGGTGATCAGGATGGCTCCTCGAGCAACGTCGAAGCCGGCGCACAATGCCGCTGCCTTGCCGAAGTTGCGGCGAAACCGCACGAGTTTCACGCGATCGTCACTCTCGTGTACCCGCCTCACCTCAGACGCGGTTCGATCCGTCGACCCATCGTCCACGAAGATGATTTCGAAGCTCTTGTTGCCGGCATCGAGGGCCTCGGCAATCCGCCGCGACAGCTCGACAACCGTCCCCTTCTCATTGAATACCGGAATGACCACACTGATCTGCAGCAGCTCGACTCCATTCGCCACAGAACCCATCGATTCTCCTTCGATCACCCGCATCTCCAAGCGTTGCTATCGTAGCAGCATGCTCAAACCGCCTTCGACTCGAGCAGCCGATCGCGCACGATCTGCATGTCTTCCCATGTCGGGCGCTTCCAGCTGGCATTCCTCAGCAGCGCTGCCGGATGATAGGTCACGCGAGTGGGAACTCCTCTCACGTCGTACCAGCTGCCGCGAAGTCTACCCAATGTTTCGTTGCTGTCGAGCAGGTTCTGGGCCGCCACGCGCCCCAGAGCGACGAGCACCCGCGGGCGTACCAGATCGATCTGGCGGTCGAGGTACCGTCGACACTCAGCGGCTTCGTGCGACGTCGGGTCGCGATTGTCGGGCGGCCGGCACTTGACGATATTAGCGATGTAGACATCCTCCCGGTCGAGACCGATCGCCTGGATGATCTTCGTCAAGAGCTCGCCCGCCCGTCCGACAAAAGGCAGACCTTGCCGATCCTCTTCGGCTCCCGGCCCTTCGCCGACGAACATCAGCTCGGCCTGGGGATTGCCGGAGCCGAAGACAACACGCTGGCGGCCGGAGCTCAGATCGCAGAGCGTGCAACCCATCGCCTCTTCGCGCACGACATCGAGCTGCTCGTGGGGCTGATTCCCGACCAGCCCTCCAGCTGTCGGCGTCTTCTGTGGGGCGCTGCCGGCGATCGGTTGCGGACGGTAAAGCTCCGAGAAGCCGAGCTCTCGGAGGTAGTCGAGCTCTTGACTGGTTCGCGGATCGAGCCGCCAGCGAGTCATGGTGAGGCGAAGACCCTTCGAGGCGCGAACACCACCTCGCCCGCCGTTCCGATCTCGGCGGGTCGCGATGGCACTACAGGGCGACGGGTCGAGATCGGCACCTAACTCCTGGCGGACCGAATGCCCACCGGCTAACACTCGAGAGTTACTTTGATTTGCTCTCCGCCGCTTCGCTGCGATCGCCATCAATCGTGGCATCGGACCCTTCGGATTCGGGCGCTGGCCCGTACTCCCACTCGACGGCGTCGGTCAGAATCTCGTCCATGGCAATGCGCGTCACCTTGCCCGCTGCACCATCGACCTTCGATCGCGCACCTTGGATCATCTGCTCGGCTCGTGATGCCGACAACAGGACAAATCGAAACTTGCTATCAATTCGCTCAGGCATATTCTCCACTGGTCTCGACTCCTTTAGCGACTCAATTCAGTCATTGGACGAATCATCCCCTGGCGATCCAAAACTCTCAAGAATGCTCTGGATTTGAGGTTCCAGACGCTCTCGACGGTATCGCTTGTCGAGGATGATTGTCGCAAGGGCTTCGCTAGCCCTTTCCAAGTCGTCATTGATAATAGCATAGTCGTAGGAACCGTAACGCTCTATTTCCGAACGTGACAGCGCCAGCCGTCGCGCCACCTGTTCGGGCTCGTCGAGACGCCGCGTGCGCAGCCGGCGCTCCATCTCGGTGCGATTCGGCGGCAGAATAAAGATGAAAGTCGCAGTTGGACGAGTCGCCAGAACCTGAAGCGCTCCCTGGACGTCGATGTCGAGAATCACGTCGATACCCGTGTCGAGCCGCAGATCCACTTCGCGAAGGGACGTTCCCTTGTAATCGCCGAACACTTCGGCCCACTCGAGAAACTCCTGCGCCTTAATCATCGCTTCAAACGTCGTGCGATCGACGAAGTAATAGTCGCGGCCATCTCTCTCCCCTCGTCGAGGCTTCCTCGTCGTGTGGCTCACCGAATGTACCAAATCACCCGCATCGCCCATTCCTTTCTCGAATAGACGTCGAATGAGCGTGCTCTTGCCGGTTCCGGAGGGGGCCGAGACGATGAAGAGATGACCTGTGCTCATACCTGCCCCTGAGTTCTCACTGAATGTTCTGCACCTGCTCGCGAAGTTGCTCACAGGTCACCTTGCCCTCGAGCACCAGAGATGTAGCCGATGATTCCCGACACTTCGATCCCACCGTATTGAGCTCGCGGAGGATCTCCTGGCACAGAAAATCGAGCTTCTTTCCCACCGGATCCGATGCCGCCAGGAGCTCTGTAAAGGCACTAATGTGCGCGCGAAGACGATCGAGCTCCTCCAGGACGCTGCTTCGTTCCAGGAGAATCGCCACCTCCATCGCCATTCTCTGCTCGTCGAGATTCGCCTCTTCCATGAGCGCTGCGAGCCGCGCCCGCAGCCGTTGCTCTAGGACTTCCGAAAGCGATCCCTGGATCCTCGCAAGCCCAACCACCTGACCTTCCAAGGAGAGTAGGATCTCACCCATCACCGTCTTTAGTTTTTCACCCTCTTCCCGACGTGATCGACACATCTCTTCGACCGCATCGGTCACGGCCACGAACAAGGTCTTCTTCTCGTCGTCGTCGATCACGGCCGGAGCGGTCTCGACGGCAACGACCTCCGGCAGCCGCAAGAGGTCGCCCGCGGCGGGTTCGGACGCCAGCAGACCCTTCTGCCGAGCCTCGGCGATCGCTTCACTGTAGGATCGCAGCACTTCGAGCCGAAGGGTGACGGGATGTTCGTTCTCGGCGATGAGCGGAGTCGCATCGACCCGCAGTTCGACGCGACCACGGCGCACGAGCGAGCGAACGAGTTTTGCAACGTCGTGCTCATAGCGACGCAAAATGTCCGGCAAGCGGATTGAGACATCTAGATATCGGTGGTTCACGCTGCGGCCCAGAGCAGTGATCAGAATCCGTCGTCCCGCGGCCGTTCCCTCCCCGAAACCTGTCATGCTCTCCATGCGTCTCACCCCCCGATTGGAATCAATCTTGAAACTGGAGGTCGTAGAGCTGTCGGTAACGACCGCTCTGGGCCAGCAGCTCTTCGTGCCGTCCTTCTTCCACGATAGTTCCCTCTTCGAGAACGACAATGCGATCTGCCTTCTGAACTGTAGACAACCGATGCGCGATGACCAGCGTCGTCCTCCCCTGCATCAAATTGTAGAGGGCCTTCTGCACCAGGGCTTCGGACTCCGTATCAAGCTGGGAAGTCGCCTCATCGAGAATCAGGATCGGCGCGTCTTTCAGCAGTGCACGTGCGATCGCCAACCGCTGCCGCTGTCCGCCTGAAAGGCTCAATCCGGACTCACCTATTTCCGTGTCGTATCCCTGCGGCAGCTTCGAGATGAACTCGTCTGCGAAAGCCGCCTCTGCCGCTCCCTGTATGCGTTCGGTCTGCAAGTTCTCGCGACCATAAGCGATGTTATTCCGTACCGTATCGTCAAAGAGGATCGTCTCCTGGGTAACGATACCGATGAGCCGGCGAAGACTCTCGAGCTTCAGATCCCGAATATCGACGCCGTCGATACGAACACTGCCCGCGTCCGGATCGAAGAAGCGGGGCAGTAGGTTGACGATAGTGCTCTTCCCGGCCCCGGAAGGTCCAACCAGAGCCACCGTCTCTCCCTTGCGGAGCCGCAGGTTGAGATCTCTGAGCACCGGCGTGTCGCTGTACGCAAACGACACATCCTCGAAGGAGATCTCGCGATTGACCGTATCGACTTCAACGGCGTCGGCACGCTCTCGAATCTCGTTCGGCAACGCCATCAGATCACTGACTCGACGCCATCCGGCGAGAGACTGCTGAAGGACGAGATTCACTTTGTTGAGCTTGCGAATCGGTTCATACATGAAGACGAGATTGAACAGGAATTCAAGAAACTCGGGTGCGGACGTCGCGCCGCTGCGAATCTCCAGGCCGGCATAGATCAGCAACGCAGAAACACCCAGAACTCCGAGCGTCTCGATGACCGGACTCGAGAGGTTGTCAAGCAGGGTTGCCCAAAGATTGACCTTCAGATGCCGCCGTGTGGCGGCGCGAAATCTCCCGTATTCGAACGCCTCCATCCCGAAGGCCTTGACAACCCGATGCCCACGCACGCCCTCGGCCACGAGGGCGGCCAGGTCCGCCATGCGCTCCTGGCTCTTGTGACTGGTGCGGCGCATTCCTTGGCCGAAACGCACGATTGGGAACACGACCAGTGGCAGCAAAACAAAACACACCAAAGCCAGCTTGGCGTTATTCGCGAAAAGCAACACCACGAGGACGACAAGAGTCATGGACATCTGTACCAGATCGACAGCGCGCTGTGACACCGCCGTCTGCATGACAGCAACATCGTTGACGATGCGGCTGATTATCTCGCCGGAGCTATGCTCGGAATGGAAGCTACTGGACTGCTCGAGCACGCTGCGGTAAAGATCATTGCGAATATCCGTAGTCACTCCGAGACCGACATGTTGAAATGAGTAGCCGCTGCAGAACGCGAGCACGGCGCGCGTCAAAAAGATAACCACCAAGAGTGCAGGAAGAAAGAAGACGACACTCGCTGGAGTGATTCCGAATAGCCGCTTGAGGCCATCATAACCACCTCTGAAGAAAGACTTTATTCGGCCGCTCAGGCCGCCCTCGTCATCCTCAAGCACGGTCTGGAGCGCGTCACCACCCCCTTTCACCGCAGCAACATCCTCACTCCCGGCGAGCAGAACCTCCTCAAAAACCGGCTCGATGAGAACGACGAGCATGCCGGTCAGAAAGGCATAGGAAGCTGCAGCGAGTCCGGCGGCGAGAAGCCAGGGAACGTAGCGCGAAAGATAGCGAGCGAGGAACCGAATCATGCCGCCTCACCGCCACTCAAAACGCTCGCCACCTGCTCTGCCGCCCGACGGCTTGCACCCGACTTGCCGAGCAACGGTCGCAAATCCGCCAATCTCAACCGCATCGCGTCGATACGCGACCGATCACGCAGCAGGGCCTCCGATTCGCGAGCAATCGTCTCGGGCGTCGCCGACCTCTGGATGAGCTCCGGGACCACTCGTTCGCCGAGAACGAGATTGACGAGGCTGATCTCGGGAACTCGAATCAGCAAACGGCCCAGGATGTAGCTGACGATACCCACTCGATAAACCACGATCATCGGCGTTCCGAGCAATCCAAGTTCAAGTGTAGCGGTCCCGGAAGCGCAGAGAGCGAGATGGTTTTCGGCGACCGCCGAAAACCGCTCCTCGGACACGATTGGCATCTCGATGCCGGCCTCCTTCAAAGCCGACTTCAAGCGACTTTCAGCAACCGACGGAGCTCGCACAAGAACAAAGCGGCAAGGCGACTGTGAAGACAGTCTCTTGGCGGCTGCGAGGAGCACCGGCAGAAGTCGATCGATCTCGCTACTGCGCGATCCCGGGAGTAGGCC
>JAOTUP010000494.1 GCA_029863825.1 Acidobacteriota bacterium
GCGTATGTGCGGGCGATCTGGAATCACCGGCCGCCGTGCGACCGGTGCAAGCCGATTCGGTCCTAGGCCATTGTCTTGAAAACCGACTCCAGCGTCGTCAATCCCTCTTCGGCTTGGCCGGTTGTCAGATTGAGCGGCGGCCGGAAGCGGATGGATCGATCGCCCGAGCGCATGCCCAGGACGCCACCCTCTCGCATCGCCTGGACCGCCGCTTCGCGCACGTCGATGTCGGGCATATCGATTGCCAGGAACATGCCCCTTCCTCGAGCGTTCGAGACCAGCTCGGGCATTTTGTTTGCAATCGCCTCCAGGCCTGCCAGCAGATGGCGTCCGACGGTGGCGGCGTTGGTCAAGAGGTCCTCTTGCTCGATGATCTCGATGTAGCGTCGGCAGCGGATCATGTCGACGAGGTTGCCGCCCCACGTCGAGTTGATACGGCTCGAGACCTTGAATACCGAGTCGACATCGTCGAGACGGCTCGAAGCGCAAATACCGCAGACTTGGGTCTTCTTGCCAAAGGCGAAGATATCCGGCGCGACGCCCAGCTGCTCGAAGCTCCACCACGTGCCGGTGGTGCCGAAGCCGGTCTGGATTTCGTCGAAAATGAGAAGAAACTCGCTCTCGTCGGCCAATTGGCGCAACGCACCAAGGTACTCGGGGCGAAAGTGGTTGTCGCCGCCTTCTCCCTGGATCGGCTCCAGGATCAGCGCGGCGATCTCGTCCGGATAGGTGACAAGGGCGTCCTTGACCTGCTGAATCGACTCTGCCTCCTGACGCTCCACCCGCTCGAGCACGTCGCGGTTGACGGGAAAGGACAGTGCCGGGTTGGTGATCCGAGGCCAGTCGAATTGAGGAAAAAAAGCCGTCTTCTTCGGGTCGGTGTTGGTGAGAGACATCGTGTAGCCGCTGCGTCCGTGAAAAGCGCGCCGCAAGTGGATGACGCGATGACCTTTTTCACCCTTGCCGGCTGCCTGGTTTTTGCGCACTTTCCAGTCAAAGGCAGCCTTGAGGGCGTTCTCGACCGCGAGTGCGCCGCCCTCGATGAAGAACATGTGATGCGCATGCGAATCCGGGACTATGCGCGCAAAGGCCTCGACGAACTCGGCCATCTCCACAGTATGAAAATCCGAGTTGGACGGCTTGTTGAGCGCCGCCGGGAGGATGCTCTGAGCGAAATCAGGGTCGGTGACGCCGGGATGGTTATAGCCCAGTGGGCACGTCGAGAAACACATGAACAGATCGAGGAGCTCTCGTTTCCCGAGCGCGTCGTAGAGATAGGGCCCGTGGCTTCGCGCCAGATCGAGGACGTAGGGTTTGGTGTCGACCAGCATGTGGTCAGCGAGGCGAGAGTGCACTTCAGGCGCCGCCAATCGTCCCTTGATTTCTGTAATCGTCATATCCGTGTCCGCCGGTTTTCGTGCGGCGAAACGCCGCGGGTGAAACGTGACAGCCGAGTGAGTCGGCTCCGCGCACTCTTACTCGGCGGCATGCTACACCCGCCGATCGAGAGCGGTCAATCGCGCAGGGCTTGACGACGGCGGATGGGTTCGCCGGCGGTCGCGGTGCGATTGCGACCTGTCTCTTTGGCCACATACATCGCAGCGTCCGAAAGTCGGAGGAGCGTGCTTTTGCACGCCTCGATCGACAGATCGCTTTCGATGTGTCGCTTGAGGCTGGCAACGCCGACCGAGCACGTCAGGCCGTTCAGATAGATCGGGTCGGGTTGGATCTCACCTGGCTTCGAGCAGAACGTCGTCGACACGATCTCGGTTCGCAGCTCTTCCGCGATCTCGATGCCGACCTCGAGGTTGTACCCCGGTAGCGCGACGACGAACTCGTCGCCGCCGTAGCGCGCGGCAATCGACTGCTCGAGAGAGGTGGCGTGCCGCAGAAGGATCCCGACCTCCCGCAAGACCTGGCTCCCGGCGAGATGACCGTGTGTGTCATTGACTCGCTTGAAGAAGTCGAGATCGAGAAAAAGCAGCGCCAGATCCGTGTCTTCGCGGCGGCACTTGGCGATCGATTTGGAAAGTGCGATGTGGAGGTAGCGGTCGTTATAGAGACCCGTCAGATTGTCCCGCTTGGCAATCTCCTGAGCGTGGCGACCGTCGAGAACGTTTTGT
>JAOTUP010000495.1 GCA_029863825.1 Acidobacteriota bacterium
GTTGAGAGATTCACACTTTGAATGAAGTGTCCCTTTCACCGAGCCAATGGTAGCTGGAGAAGTCGAGTAGACTTCCTGCCTCCGTCGGGCCCTGGAGGCGGGATTACAGCGAGACGGAAGATTTCTGGTCGTCGCTCCCGTCGATCGTCGGAGGAATCTCCTCGCCCGCCGGGTAGAAGCGCATCGACAGCGAGTTCACGCAGTGACGCGTGTTCCTGTCCGTCAGCCGCTCGCCCTCGAAGACGTGCCCGAGATGGCCGTCGCAGTTCTCGCAGAGGATCTCGACGCGGCGGCCGTCGGCGTCGATCTCGCGGCGGACGGCGCCCTCGATCTCGTCGTCGAAGCTCGGCCAGCCGCATCCGGAGTGGAACTTGTCCTTCGACCGGTAGAGACGCGCGTTGCAGCGGCGGCAGACGTAGGTGCCCTCGTCCTCGGTGTCGACGTACTCGCCCGAGCCGGGATACTCGGTGCCCTTGTTGACGATGATGCGGGATTCCTCCGGAGTCAGATCGTTGTAACCGTCGCTCATGCTCCTCTCCTGTCCTGCGGCGTTGTCGGAACGTTCCCGACCAACGGCAGGATCCCCGGCTCACCCGCCGCCCGGCAAAGCCCCACGCTTCGCGGGTGGGTCAAGGCGCTCCGTTACTTCCTGGCGATCAGGCCCATCACTCTAGCTGGTGACGAAGACGATGCAATGCTCTCGTTCTTTCTTCAACGAGTTTTCAATTCCTAAAACAGCATCAAAACGCATCAGAGCTTTAATTCTTCGAGTGCGCGACGGCGGCACGGGACATACGTTTGTCGATCGAGCGGGACCAGGAGGTTACCGCAACTTCCGATGAACAGGCTCTTCTTGTCGGAACATCAAGAGGATGGCGGCCAGGACGAGGCCCACGCCGCCACGATCAGTCGCCCGGGGGACTGCGATCTACATCGGTGTGATCGCTTGTATGGCTGTCTTTGCGAACTCGACCTGAACGACCCGAGTCTCGATCAAGAGCTCGAGCATCTGGAGCACGTGTTCGGAGATGCGGTCTACCCCGAGTTGATCAAACTTCTCTGCCACTTGCAGCTCCCCTCCGAGGAAGCTAGGCGCTGCTGGCAGCAGGTCATCCGACATCGCGAGGCGATGCAATCGCGACTGAACGAATCCGTCGATCCTCGCGTGGCGTTGATCGACTACTTCCTGCAGGTCGACCGCAGACTCGATCGACCGAAGATCGTCGAGCTCAGCGTGTTCGAGAAGACCCGTGCGTCGGTCTTCCGTGACGAGCTGACCGGTCTGCACAACTATCGATTCTTCCGCGGATTGGTGCCCCGTGAGTTGGCGCGCAGCCGGCGTAACCGCACGCCGCTGTCCCTCGTCATGATTGACATCGACGACTTCAAGCGTCACAACGACCTGAACGGCCACGAATCGGGCAATGACGTCTTGGTCGAGCTGGCGCGTCTGCTGCGCGCGTCGATCCGCGAGACGGACGTCGCCGTGCGCTACGGCGGCGAGGAGTTCGTTCTGGTCTTGCCGGAGACGCAGAAGACCGTCGCATCCGAGCTTGCCGGGCAGGCTTGCGCGACGATCGAGCGCTCACCCTTGGCCATGACGGTCAGCATGGGAGTCGCCACTCACCCGGCCGATGCGACCGAAGAGACCGAGCTGATTCGCTGTGCCGACCAGGCGATGTACGAGGCCAAGGCCGCGGGCAAGAACCGGGTCTGGCTCTACGGCCAGAGCAATCGTTCGTACCGCCGGGTTCCGGCGACGCTGACCGGTGAGTTCCGTCAGCTCTCGCCGGAAGCGCATTCGATCGTCACGGTGACGGTCGGTGACGGCGGTCTCCTCTTCGAGACGGATCGGCGCCTCGAGCCCGGTGCGCTGGTCGCGATCGACCTCAGGCTGCCGCCGTCGGATCGCTGTGTCGCGACATCCGCTCGGGTGCTGCGTACCGAACAGGCTCCTCAGGGCAAGTACCGCATGGCCGTGCGCTTTTGCGAGATCGAGGCCGAGGTCTTGGGCTCACTGTCCAAGCTGATTCGCGACGCCCGCACTGGAGCATAGGAGACCGTGTGATCGAGGCCTGACGCTCGTCACCGTACCCGGCTCAGGGCACTTCGTGCAGCGG
>JAOTUP010000251.1 GCA_029863825.1 Acidobacteriota bacterium
CTCACGGCGCAGCTTCGAGGAAGTGCAAGTCGTGCCGGACGACGAAACGCTCGAGGATTTGCGCGCCCTCGGCTATCTGCAGTGACCGCGGGCGGCAGCACGCGCCTTCCTCATCGCCCCCCGATCACCACCGGCTGCCTCCACCAGCAGCACCCTGCAGTTGGTGCTTCGCGGAACGTCCTGCCCAGCCACGAGCGGCCCACCTCCCTCGGCAACGCAAGAGCGTTTCCGGCCGCGCCAGCGTCACGGTACGATGGCAACCATATGTCCGCCCGTCGACTCCTGCACGGCGTCGCCCTTGCCGCTGTCTTGCTGGTCACGCCTCACTCCGGAGTCGGTGCAGCACCGCCTCCCACCACGCACGAGTTCACGGTCACTGCTGGCGGCAGAGCGCGAGTCTTCTTTCTCGCCAGCGAACGCAAGATCCCGATTCGGCTCCGCAATGACGGGTTCATTACCTGGCGCCCGGGCGAGGGCTTCACGTTCTCACATCTGTGGATTTCCCCCGGCGGCAACCTGGTCGCCGAGGGCTTCCGCACGCGGCTGCCCACGCCCGTCGCGCCGGGAGAGTCCATCTCTCTTCACGCTCGCGTCAAGAACTTCCCAGACCCGGGGATTTACCGCCTGCGCTGGGACCTGGTGCAGGAAGGCGTCACCTGGTTCTCGGAAAAGGACCGCACCCCGGAGCCGGCTCGCTGGGTCGTCGTCCTCCCCACCGTGAAGTTCTTTCTCGTCTTCCTTCTGCCGTCGGCGGCGGCACTGGCGGGAGTGACCCTACACCGGCTGACTCGGAGGCGAGCCGGTTCGCGCCTGGCGGCGGTCGCTGCGGGAAGCGACCTGGCCTGGGCCGCTGTGTCTCTCTTCGGCAAGCCCTTTCTCCTCTACGCGGAACTACCGCGTCGCTTCATCCCGGAGATGACCTGGGCCAACAGCAGCGCGGTGGCTGTACCGCTCCTCCTCCTCTTGGCCCTGCCGCGACGACTCCGCGCGTGGGCTGCGTGGCTGGTCGTCGCCATGGCCGCGCTTCTGGTGTGGGGACAGACCTTGTACCTGCGATTCTTCGGCGATGTCGCCACGTCGGCAGCGGTACTGGCATCCCGTCAAACGGGTGAGATCGTCGAGTCGATCGGCTTCCTGGGTGCGGCGACCGACTGGTGGTTGGTCGTCGATCTCGTTCTCGTTTTGCCCCTTATCTTTGCGCGTCGAAAAAAAATTGTCGATCGCCCGAAACGCCTTGCTCCGGTGCTTGTCTTGATCCTCCTGGCACTCCCTCTTCTGGCCGCCTTTCGCGACCTCGGGGACTTCACACGCGGCCGCAATCTGAGGACTCTGCAAGACGTCAGGGACTTTGGCCTCTACGGATACCAGATTCTCGACGTCGCCGGGCTTGCCGGCAAGTCACTATTGCGCCATCCGCCGGATGAGGCCGAGATGGCCGACATCGTCGCGTTGTTTCGCGAGTCCCGGGCCAGTCGTGCCCCGGTCGGTCCGACCGCAGGCCGCGCAGCCGGTTACAACCTGATCGCGATCCAGGTCGAATCCATGCAACAGTTCGCCCTCGACTTCGAGGTCGACGGCCAGCCGGTCATGCCGAACCTCCAACGATTGGCAATGTCGGCACTGACGTTCACCACCGTACAGGATCAAACCAGCCGCGGACGCTCTTCGGCGGGTGACTTCGTAGTCAACACGTCGTTGCTGCCGGTCGCCGAGTCGGTTGCCTACGAGTACCCGGACAACGCCCACCGCGGCTACGCACACGCGATGAGAGAAAACGGCTACACGACGCTCTCGGCAATCCCCTACAAGCGTCATTTCTGGAACCGCTTCCGCACCCATCCGGCATACGGCTTCGAAACCAACCTTTTCGTCGAGGATTTCGAGCGCGCGACGCGAGTCGGATGGGGTCTCAACGATCGTGATTTTCTTCTGCAGATGGCGCCACGACTCGCCACCTTGAAGCAGCCGTTTTGCGCCTGGCTCACAACCCTATCGGTACATCATCCATACGGTGACTTTCCGACCGAGCTCAAGAGCCTCGACATGGGCGATCTCGAGGGCAGCGCACTCGGAAACTACCTCCATGGCATGAGCCTGCTCGACCGCGCGCTGCGGGACTTTTTCACACATCTCGATCGCTCCGGACTTCTCGATCGCACAGTCATCGCGCTCTGGGGCGACCACTCGTCAGGGCTCCTGCGCGACGAGCGCTGGGTCGACTACTTCGACCTCGCCGACTCTGGACCTCGCCGCTTCTTGTTCCGGGGAGTTCCGTTCCTGCTCTGGGTGCCCGGCGAGCCCGAGCTCCGAGGCCGGATCGAAACGCCCGCCGGCCAGGTGGACATCGCGCCGACGCTTCTTGCCTTGCTGGGTGGACACCCCGAAGACGAGCCCTTCTTGGGGCGCAATCTCCTCGGTGATCCAGGCGATACGCCGGTTGTTCACCCGCAAGGAAGCTGGCTCAGCGAATCCCTGCTCTACCTCAATCCGCGCGAGGACGTTGACAGCGTCCGCTGCCGCGACTCGCGAAGCCTGGCGGCGAGGCCGCTGGCCGAGTGCCGGCCATCGAATCGCGTTGCCAAACAACAGATAGAAGTATCCGAGGTCGTCCTCGAGTACGACCTGCAGATGGTCGTGCGCTCACAGCTCCGCGCCGGATTGCCACCGCGGAGAGACGAGTGAAACTGCGCGAGAGCCCGGAGCTGACGCAGCCTCTCCGGACCCGGTCCGGCGGCGTGACCTGCCCTCGCGCAATCGCGGAGCCCCCCACTGCCGGCTGTCATGGGTCTTGACCGAACCGACACCATAAACGCCAACGGCATCGATGACTCGATAGGCCGAGTCGTGACCGACGGGAGCCGGCACTTCACAAGGCGACGTGCTGCAGAAAAAAAGGTGGCGAGGGGGAAGGAGGAAACCCCTCGCCGGTTGGGGGATGAAGAAGCGACTCCTAGAGTAGACTCTTCTCCCCCTGGGCGCTGTGAACTGTTTCACTATCCAGAGCTCTTCGCGCGCAGGCGATCCGACTCAACCAGGAGACCGTCCGAGCTCCTCGTAGGCGGCCCGCGCCGAATGAGCCAACTCTTCATCGTCGGTCAGCGCAAGGATGCACTTGGGAAGAAAGGTGGCGAGGTTCTCACCCACAGCGTCCTTCTGCCGGTGCAGAAGCTCGATCAGAATGAAAGAGAAGGCGGCGCTGTCTACCGTCCGCTCCGCCAGCTGCGCGGCAATCGCCTCGAATACGCCTTCGCGCGGCGGCCAACCCGCGTCAATGCGCCGCAAGCGCTCGAGCAGCGCTTCGCGACCTGGAAACTCTAGATAGGACGACATGATCGGCACCCGGCGACAGCACAGCGTGGCTCCGACACATCGAATCCCGCAGATGTATCGATTATCATCCACTCGCGCACGGGCGCCCAGAGTGTAACCAAACGACGGGGGCTTCGCCACATCTTGACGAACAACGAGACTGAAGTGTTCACCCAACCATGGGCCGATCTCTTCCTCTCAGAGATCAATGCCAGCGGCGAGTACCGGACCCACGGTGCCCACTGGGACACCCCCATTGCGCTCGAGATGAGTTTCACGACCGGCGGCGCCGTGCGGGCAGTTGTTTTGGATCTGCATCGCGGAAACTGCCGGAGTGCCGCTTGTCGCGTACCTTTGACGGCCGATAACGTCGGCCTGGTGATCCGGGCGAGCGTCGCGGGCTGGAAGCGAATCCTCGCCGGCCGAATGGATCCGGTGTGGGGCATCATGTCCGGGCAGCTCCAGCTCGTGCGCGGGAACCTGACGGACCTCATCCCCTACGCCCGCGCTGCCAAAGCTCTCGTCGACTCCGCCGCCCGAATCGATGCCACGTTCCCGCCGCCCGAGGGACCGTGATGATCAGGAACTTGCAGACGACGGGACCTGCCGGACTCGACCGCGACCTGCTGCCGATGCGACTCTGGGAACGGGCAAAACGCTTCGGGATCTGGAACCCGTCCGATATCGATTTCTCGCCCGATCGAAACGACTGGTGGAAGCTCGATGAACTGGAACGGGAGGTCATTCTCCATCTCAGCGCGATGTTCCAGGCGGGCGAAGAATCGGTCACTTTGGATCTTCTGCCGCTCATCGAGGTGGTAGCTCGGGAGGGTTGGCTCGAGGAAGAGCTCTACCTGACGTCGTTTCTCTGGGAAGAAGCCAAGCATGTGGACGTGTTCCGGCGCTTCCTCGATGAGGTAGCCGATGCCCGTGAGGACCTGTCACGATTCCACGGCCCGCACTACCGTTCCCTCTTCTACGAATCCCTGCCCGAGGCCCTCGGGGCGCTGAAGCAAGACGACTCGCCGCAGGCGATGGCCCGGGCCTCCGTGACCTACAACCTCGTCGTCGAGGGCGTGCTGGCGGAAACCGGGTATCACGCCTACCACGAAATCCTGGAGCAACACGATCTGAT
>JAOTUP010000210.1 GCA_029863825.1 Acidobacteriota bacterium
GAAATCCGACGAAGCGCGGCATCTCGCCTACGGGGTCTTCCTCCTGTCGCGCCTGGTCGCGCAACACGGCGATACAGTGTGGGAAACGATTGACAGCCAGATGAATACGCTCATGCCCGCGGCTCTGGGAACCATCAGCGAGATCTTCGACGCCTACGAGAGAATGCCTTTCGGTCTGACGCTGGATGCATTCTCGAGCTATGCCCTCACCCAGTTTCAGAGGCGTTATGCGAGAATTGAAAGAGCACGTCATCAATCGCTGGATCAGATCCTCGGCCAGCGTCTGGAAGACGATGAAGGAACGGCCGAAACAAGCGCCTCCCCGGCGTCGTAAGACTCCAGTAAGAGATAACCGCTCGTGAAGGAGACGAGATGTCAGACCCCAAGAACGCCTTGCGACGCTCTCGAGAACATCGCCTGATCGCCGGAGTCTGCGGCGGATTGGCTGCTTGGCTGGGATGGAACGTGACACTGGTGCGCGTCCTCTACGTCATCATCTCGATCTTCTCGGCCGCGTTCCCCGGGCTGCTCGCCTACATCATTCTGTGGTTCGTCATGCCGGACGAGTAGGCGCGCAGAGCTTCGGCGATCCCCGGCTAGATCGGCAATGTTTACCCAAAGATTCGAGCTCTTTCGTGCCTTCGGCATCCCGATACGGATCGACCTGTCGTGGTTTCTGATCGCCTTCCTGATCACCTGGTCGCTGGCCGAGAACGTCTTCCCCGATTCACTGCCCTCCGCCACCTCATCGACCCTCTGGATCCTCGGCGGCGTCGCCACGATCGGTCTCTTCGCATCAATCCTGCTGCACGAGCTTGCCCATGCCCTCATCGCGCGTCGACACCAGCTGGCGATCAGAGGGATCACGCTCTTCATCTTCGGCGGCGTGGCAGAATTGGAGGGAGAGCCGCCCGATGCAGGCGCCGAGTTTCGCGTCGCTATCGCCGGCCCGATCGCCAGTGTCTTGATCGGAATCGCCTGCATCGGTCTGACGCTCGTTATCGATTTGCTGCAGCTCCCGGCTGCCGCCGGTGTCGTCATCGCCTTCCTGGCAAGCATCAACTTCGTGCTCGTCGTATTCAACATGATCCCCGCCTTTCCCCTTGACGGCGGCCGAGTCCTGCGCTCCGCACTGTGGAACTGGAAGAAAGACCTGCGCTGGGCGACCCGCGTCACTTCGCGAATCGGTTCGGGATTCGGAATGCTGCTGATCGTACTCGGGATCTGGCAGTTCGTCGCGCGTCACGACTTGATCGGCGGGCTCTGGACATTTCTCATCGGCATGTTCCTGCGCAATGCGGCGCATATGTCTTATCAGCAACTCCTGATGCGCCGGGCGCTCGAGGGAGAACCGGTCAGCCGCTTCATGCATGGCGATCCGGTGACCGTCCCCAGGGCCCTCTCGGTTGCCGACCTCGTCGAGCAGTACGTCTATCGCCACCACTACAAGTTCTTCCCCGTGGTGGATGACGGACGCCTGGTGGGATGCGTGACGACCCGCAGTGTCAAGGAGCTCCCTCGCAGCGAGTGGCAGCGGCAGAGCGTCGGCAGCATCACCGAAGAGTGCTCCCCGTCGAACTCGATCGATCCCTCCGCCGACGCGATGGAAGCGCTGGCGCGAATGAGCAGAGAAGGCATATCCCGACTCATGGTCGTCGAGTCGGGTCGCCTGGTCGGCATCCTCGCGCTCAAAGACATGCTCGGTTTCCTCGCCCTCAAGGTGGAGATGGAGGAAGGCTAACTCCTCTCCCCGGCTAGGCCCCGAGAACACAGGTCCTCACCCGGCCAACCGCGCCTCCGCGTCTTCGATCCCTTCCTCGAAGCCGAGCGGCGCAGCGCCCCGTCTCACTGCCGACAGCGAGCCGTCTGAAGCTCGCAGACCTCCATCGTCACGACTTTCGAGCTGCTCGGCCCGGCGGACGGCGTTTCGCCAACAGCCGTTTCAGGTAGCGGCCCGTATGGCTGCGGCGAGATCGGGCAATAACCTCGGGCGCGCCGCAGGCGACGACCTCGCCACCGTCGTCTCCGCCTTCCGGCCCGAGATCTATGATCCAGTCGGCGGTCTTGATGACCTCCAGGTTGTGCTCGATGACGATCACCGTATTCCCCAGGTCAGTCAAGCGGTGGAGCAGGCTCAAGAGTTTTCCGACATCATCGAAATGCAGCCCGGTCGTCGGCTCGTCGAGCAAGTAGAGTGTGCGACCAGTCGATCGCTTGCAGAGTTCACGCGCCAGCTTGACGCGTTGTGCCTCGCCGCCGGATAAGGTGGTTGCCGGCTGGCCGAGATGAATGTAGCCGAGGCCGACTTCATCGAGGGTCGCGAGAATGCGCGCGATAGCGGGGATGTTGCGAAAGAACTCACCCGCCTGCTCTACGGTGAGATCCAGGATCTCGGAGATGTTGAGACCCTTGAAGAGGACGGCCAGAGTCTCACGATCGTACCGGCTTCCCCCACACACCTCACAGGTGACGTAGATATCGGGCAGGAAGTGCATCTCGATCTTGTTTTGCCCGTCGCCCTTGCACGCTTCGCAGCGGCCGCCCTTGACGTTGAAACTGAAACGACCCGGCTTGTAGCCTCGTGCCCTCGCCTCCGGCGTCTTGGCCATCAAGGCACGAATGTGATTGAAGACATTGGTGTACGTCGCCGGATTCGAGCGCGGAGTGCGGCCGATTGGGCTTTGGTCGATGGCGATCACCTTGTCGAGATGCTCCAGGCCTGAGATCTGATCGTGATCTCCCGCGCGCTCACCTGCGCGGTAGAAATGCCTCGCCAACGCACGGTAGAGGACGTCGTTGATCAAACTGCTCTTGCCCGATCCGGACACTCCTGTGACGACAATGAATAGGCCGAGTGGAAACTCCGCGCGCACGTCTTTGAGATTGTTGTGGCGCGCACCGTCGACGACCAGAAGTCGATCGTCGCACTCTCGCCGTGCGCCGGGAACGGGCACAGAGAGCTCACGGCGCAGGTACCGCCCGGTGAGGGACGCTTTGCTCTTCTCCAGCTTCGCCGGCGGGCCGGCCGCAATCAACTCGCCGCCGTGGATCCCCGCACCCGGACCAAGGTCCAGGACCCAGTCAGCCGCTCGTATCGTCTCTTCGTCGTGCTCGACGACGAGCACGGAGTTCCCAAGGTCCCGCATCTCCTCGAGCATCTTGAGCAAGCGCGCGTTATCTCGCTGGTGCAGGCCGATGGACGGTTCGTCCAGAACATAGAGGACTCCCATCAGCTTGCTGCCGATCTGGGTGGCGAGGCGAATGCGCTGGCCCTCGCCACCCGACAGCGTGCCCGAGGCTCTCTGCAAAGTGAGGTAACCAACGCCTACATCGTCCAGAAACCCGAGGCGATCAGAGATCTCCTTGACAACCTTCCCGCCGATCGCCAGTTCCCGCCGATCCAGATCGAGCGCCGACATGAAGCCCCGCAGCGACGCGACGGTCATGGCCTCCAACTCGTCAATCGAATGGCCAGCTACCTTGACCGACAAGGCCTCGCGTCGCAGGCGTCTGCCGTTGCACTCGGGGCACTCGTGAATGCTCATGTACTTCTCGATCTCCGCTCTCACCGCGGCAGAGTCGGTATCGCGATACCGACGCTCCAGCGTCGGGATGATGCCTTCGTAGCTGCCGCGCCAGCTGTAACTCGACTTGCGACCGCTGAGCTCGAACGTCATCTCGCGCTCGCCGCTGCCGAAGAGAATCACCTGCCGAGCCTTCTGCGGCAGGTCTTTCCATGGAGTCGACAACGAGAAGCCCAACTCTTTCGCCAGTGTCTTTGTCATGCGCATGCGCCAGGACTTGCCGCTCGTCGGCCACGGCGCGATTGCTCCGGCATCTATCGAGCGCTCCTGGTCGGCAATGACGAGGTCTTCGTCGACACCGCGAAGCGTTCCCAGTCCCGAGCATCTGCCGCATGCGCCATAGGGACTGTTGAACGAGAAGAGCCGTGGAGACACTTCACTCAACCCCGAACCGCACTGCGCACAGGAGTAGTTGCGGGACAAGGTCTCCTCAGGCATTCCTGCAACCGCGACGATGACCAGCCCACCGCCGACGTCCAGCGCGGTCTCCAACGAGCTTGTGAGCCTTCCCTCGAGACCGTCACGAATCACCAGTCGATCGATGACGATGTCGATCGAATGCTTTTTCCTTTTGTCCAAGGCCGGCGGCTCGCCCGCCAGCTCTACAATCTCACCGTCGATGCGAACGCGCACGAAGCCCTCGCGCGCCATCTGCGTCAACTGCTTGCGGTATTCCCCCTTCTTGCCGCGAACGTACGGCGCGTAGAGCACAACCCGACTTCGGTCGGGCAACGACCGCACTCGATCCACCATCTGCTGCACCGTTTGCGGCCGCACCTCATTCCCGCATTCGGGGCAATGCGGTGTGCCGATCGAGGCGTAAAGGAGGCGCAGGTAGTCATGGATCTCCGTCACCGTCCCCACCGTCGAGCGCGGGTTCCGGGACACCGACTTCTGTTCGATCGAGATCGCTGGCGAGAGCCCCTCGATCGAGTCGACATCCGGCTTTTCCATCTGCTGCAGGAACTGCCGCGCGTAGGCCGACAGCGACTCCACATATCGGCGCTGGCCTTCGGCATAGAGCGTGTCGAACGCTAGAGAGGACTTTCCCGACCCGGACACGCCCGTGATGACAACCAGCTTGCCGCGCGGGATCTCGACAGTGATGTTCTTGAGGTTGTGCTCGCGGGCACCCCGAACGATGATCGAATCCATGGGTGATGCAATCTACCAGAGGAGGAGGTGCGTCTTGCGAGGCAGCCGGAACGCACGAGGGCGCGCCGCAGCGCGCCCTCGACGGTCTGGATGCTGAGCCGACTCAGCGCAATCTGAGCGCGCGGCGCAGCTCACGGCGCTGCCGCCGCAGCGAACGACGTGACGAGCGCGTATCGAGCTCGTCATCGCTTCCGACCGCGACCGCCGCGGC
>JAOTUP010000496.1 GCA_029863825.1 Acidobacteriota bacterium
GCAGACGGCGCTGTGGAATCCGCACTTCGGCCTCTGGGCTCGCAACTGTGGCGCTATGGGCGTGCGTGTGACCAAGCTCGAAGAGCTGGACGAGGCTCTCACCCAAGCCATGGCACATCCTGGACCGAGCCTGGTCGAAGTTATGACCGCTGCTACGTTGGTGTGAGGGGTCCGATGAGAGGAGACCTCGAGGCCTTGAAGACGGATACCTCACCCGACGAGCGGCCGCCCTCGTGGGTCGCTGGCAGGGCGCCTTTCCGGCCAGCTCAGAGCGCCCTACTCGAGCGGCTCTGACGTCGCTCCAAAGAAGTCGACCGAGAGGGTCTCCTTCGATGTTCTGGGTCTCAGGACCTCAGGACCTCACGTCGCCGTCGCCGCCGGAATCATCGCGATCAGCTCCTTGACACTCTCGGCGCTGGCGTGGAACGCGTCGCGCTCGTCATCGGTGAGCTCGATCTCGACGATCTTCTCCATACCCGTCCTGCCGAGCTGAATGGGCACGCCGGCGTAGGTCTCCGACAAGCCATACTCACCTTCCAGATACGCCGCGCACGGCAGAATCTTGTGCTTGTCCTTGACGATCGCCTCGACCATCTCGGCGACCGCGAGACCCGGTGCGTAATATGCCGAGCCGGTCTTCAACAGCGAGACGATCTCGCCGCCGCCCTTGCGAGTCCGGTCGATGATCGCGTCGACGCGATCTTCGGGCATCAGATTGGTGATCGGAATGCCGGCCACCGTCGAGTACCTGGCCAGTGGCACCATGCTGTCGCCGTGACCACCGAGCACGAATGCATGCGTGTTCTCCACCGAAACGCCGAGCTCCCGGGCAATGAACGAGCGCATCCGCGCCGAGTCCAGAATACCTGCCATCCCGATCACGCGCTGACGAGGGAATCCGGACGCGCGCCTGGCGACCTCGCACATGGCATCGAGCGGATTGGTCACGACGATGATGACCGCACCAGGAGACAGCTTCGCAGCCTGAGCGATACAGGTCTCGACGATCTCCAGGTTCTTGTAGAAAAGATCGTCCCTGCTCATGCCTGGCTGGCGTGCCAGCCCGGCTGTCATCACCAGGACGTCGGAGTCGGCGGTCTCCGCATAGTCGTTCGTTCCGAGGATGTTCGAATCGAATCCGAAAATGGGCGACGACTCGAAGCTGTCCAGGGCCTTGCCCTGCGGCACGCCGTCGAGGATGTCGAGCAGCACGACGTCCCCGAGCTCGAGGCGAGCACAATTGAAGGCGACCGTCTCGCCGACATGGCCGGCGCCGATCACAGTGATCTTGTTTCTCATGGGACCTCCTGTCGAGAGTGACGGCGAGGAGACGAGCGTCTCCTCGCCTGCTAG
Source organism: Acidobacteriota bacterium (assembly GCA_029863825.1). Classification (GTDB taxonomy): domain Bacteria; phylum Acidobacteriota; class Thermoanaerobaculia; order Multivoradales; family JAHEKO01; genus JAOTUP01. Next base: position 1,354 of record JAOTUP010000496.1, read on the forward strand.
TTCTTTACGGTCTCAGGCTGGTTGTAGCTCGGGCTTCCCGGTCCGTCGTCCCACCGTCGATGCCTTGTCGCGCAACTCCAGTGGTACGAACGGGCGCTCCGCCTCACCCATATAGACCTGCCGTGGACGAGCGATCCTGGCGTTCGGATCCTCGCGCATCTCCTTCCACTGAGCGATCCAGCCGGGCAGTCGACCGAGAGCAAACATGACCGTGAACATGTCGGTCGGAATTCCCATGGCTCGGTACAGAATGCCGCTGTAGAAATCGACGTTGGGGTAGAGCTTGCGCTCGACGAAAAAGGAATCCTCGAGCGCGATGGTCTCGAGGTTCTTGGCGATCTCCAGGAGCGGATCGTCGATGCCCATCTCAGAGAGCACTTCGTCAGCCGAATCCTTGAGGATGCGTGCGCGTGGATCAAAGTTCTTGTACACGCGATGGCCGAAGCCCATCAGCTTGAACGGATCCTCTTTGTCTTTCGCCTTGGCGACGAACTTCCGGTAATTGCCACCCTGCTCGTGGATCCTCGTCAGCATCTCGATGACTCGCTGATTGGCACCACCGTGCAGCGGACCCCAGAGAGCCGAGATGCCGGCAGAAATGGCCGAGAAGATATTCGACAGGCTGCTCCCTACCATGCGTACCGACGACGTACTGCAGTTCTGCTCATGATCGGCGTGGAGAATGAGCAGCAGATTCAGTGCCCGATCCAAGACCGGCGACACGACGTACGGCTCCGCTGGCACG
>JAOTUP010000497.1 GCA_029863825.1 Acidobacteriota bacterium
TGGCCGCTCGTGTTGCCAGCTCGATCACCGATTCGCTCTGCCCCTCGCGTTTCATGAGCAGCGACAGAAATGTTGGAACAGCGGAGCGGCCGGCATTTCTCGTCTGTTTCCACCTTCCGGAAATGACGAGGCGATCGCAAGCCCGTGTCATAGCAACGTAGAGTAGTCGCACCTGCTCGGCGGCCTCGACCCGCCGTCGCTGTTCCTTGACCTCTCCGAAACCCAGCGTTGCGGCGCCGAGCAGAGACCACTCTTCGGGACCTCGGGGTCCCCAGTGCCTATCGACGTCGGTCTGATCAGCACTGTTCTTTCGCGAGGAGGCATCCACCTGCACGACGTACACATGTTTGAACTCGAGTCCCTTCGCCTTGTGAATGGTCATGACCTGGATGGCGTCCTCGGCGGCGTCCTTTGGCAGCGCTTCCTCGGCTTCGTGGGCTTCGGTGACGCTGCGGCGCAGCGCTCGAAGCACCGCCTGGACGTCACCCCCGGTGCTGTCCAGCGATGCTCGCAAGCGGCGGAAGAAACGATCGAGGTTGGCCACCCGATACTGGCCGAGGAAACGAGCGCCCTCGTTCGCCTCCAGAAGAGTCGTCCTTCGCAGTCGTTCGATAAAGCGATCCGCGGGGTCGTGCTTGATCGAGCGACGCAGGAGCGCGAGAGTGGACAGTCCGGCCAGCAGATTCTCGGTCCAGCCGCGAAGCTCCGCGAGGCCGGGGATCGAATCCGGCAGCTCGTGCGACGCGTTTCGAACGAGCTCTTCGAGCCTCTCCAGGTCGTGGCCGTCGTCTTCGCCACTCAGCTCCGCGACTCGGCGCGGAAACTGGTGCCGCCAGAGAGGGATCAGGGCGGCGTCGGGAACGCCTACTAGCGGTGAGCGGAGCCAGGTGAGAAGCGCGACTTGATCGGTCGGATTGACGACTGTCCGCACGAGGGCGGCGGCATCGATGATCTCCCGGCGACGAAAGTACTGCTTGTCGCGGGTGACGACAAAGGGTACTCCGTGGCGCCTGAAGGCGTCGAGAAAAATCTCGAGTCGCGTCATCGCCCGGAACAGGACGCAGATGTCTTTCCACGCTACACCTGTGGGTCCGAGGCAGAGTGCTTTGATGTCGGTGGCCACCGCATCAGCCTCGATTTCCGCGGATTCGGTGGTTGACGTTTCGAGCTTTCCGCTCTCGCGCGACGGAGGCGACCATGACGGCCACACTTCCACCGGCGCCCACCGATCGACGGAGAAGCCGCTGGCAGAAGCCGTCTTGTCCGATGGTCTCAGCTCGACGAATGTCGGCTGCAGGCCCTCTTCTTCTCGCATCACCGGTCTGATGGACCGGCTCACTTCGTCGAGCAATACCGGAGCGGAGCGGAAATTGCGCACCAGCGGGTAGGTTCGACCGCCGGCCTCTGCAACCTGGGCGAGGAATCCTTCGTAGGCTGCCAGATCGGCGCTTCTCCACCCGAAGATCGACTGCTTCGGATCGCCGACGACGAAAAGGCCCGGACGCTCCGCGGTCGGTCCGCCGAAGGCCAGGAGGCTGACGATCTGACACTGGACGACATCGGTGTCCTGAAACTCGTCGACGAGGAGCTGTCGCATCTTGCGGCGCGCGGCACGCAACACTTCGGGATGCTCGGCGAACAGCCGGTGCGCCTCGACGAGGATGTGGGCAAAGTGGGAAAGTCCGCGCGCTCGCAGCACATCCTGCAGTTCGGCGAGGAGCGGTGCGAGTGCTCGCCGAAACACTTGCGCGCGCTCGGGCTCGAGGCCCGAGAGGTGACGCAGCCGATTCCCCAGAGGCAGACACATGGGCCTGAGCTTCACGGCGAGGGCGCCCAGGGCGCTGGACTCGCTCTTGTTGAAGTCCTTCTTGCCCCAGGAGCGGAGGTGCTCGAGCGTCTTGCTCTCCCACAGCTCTGCGACGGTGGCACACAGCGCGCCGGCAGCTCGCGAATGCTGCGGATCGACGGCGGCGACAGCTTCCCGGGTCTTCTCGAGCGCGTCGACGACCGTTTTCGCCTTATGACCGCGAGTAATTTGCTTGAGGCGCACCGCCCCGCCCTCGAGGAACGCGTCGATGCGACTGAGCAGATCGTC
>JAOTUP010000498.1 GCA_029863825.1 Acidobacteriota bacterium
CCTTGTATTCGTCGCCGTAGTTGGGAAACCCCAAGTACTGGGTGATTGCGGTATAGAACAAGCCGAGAGAATGAGGAAAGTGAACCCGGTCCAGAATCTCTATCTCGTTGCCACGACCGACGGCGAGCATGGCCGAGAGGAAGTCCCCAAAACCGTCCACTGTCAGGCACATCGCCTCCTCCCAGGGGCAGCAGAAGAAAGCGGAGGCCGCGTGTGCTACATGGTGCTCGACGCCGTACACCGCCTGCCTCGGTTCCTCGAAGCATCTCTGCAGGCGAGTCTCCAGCGAGCCGACCTGAACCAGGTTTCGCGCTCGCGCCAGGGCCCGGCCCAGGCTTCGCGGGTGGGTCAAAGCAAGCAAGCCCTTGCGTAGAAAATAGGCTCCAGGCCGCCGTGAAACGGCAATGCCGTCGACGGCCTCGAGCGATTCGTCCGCTGCAGTCGCCAGGCAATACTCGATCGACCGCTCCGGAAACCCGGCCCAATGCTTGACGCGCCGAAAGCGCTCCTCTTCCACTGCCGCGACCAGCTGACCACCGGCCAGCACCGCCGCCGACGCGTCCCCATGAAACGCATTGATGCCGAGATAGACCGACCGCTTCATCCTCTGTCGGACCTCCGGTCGTCGTCGGTTCTCACGCCTGCAAAGCGCCCCTCCATGAGCCGCAGCGCCAGCAGTGACTCCGCCACCATGCGCTGGAGGGCGTAGCTGATTCCCGCGCGCCCGTCCAGAATGCCGCCCTTCATCAGAAGGCAGTATCCGAACACGGCAAAAGGCGCAATGCAGCACAGTTTGCGGATGCGATCGGCGAACGATAGCTCCGAGTTGGCAGTTGACTCCAGCTTCCGGCTCTCCATCAGCGAGTAGCGAAGCTGCGACTCGAACCAACGACTCACATCTTTGCGATCGTCGTGGAGAATCGAGCCACTGAGGGCCGCGGACAAACCGGAGAGCTGCAATCGGTGAGTATGGCCATCGTCTACGAAGCGCCCCCGATCCCGGCGAAACAGCACGACCTTCGGTGGATAGAGCGAACCTCGAAGTCTTGTGCCATGAACGCAGTAGGTGAATCGGACCTCAAAACCGGCGACTTCATCTCCGGGATTCAGTGCGTCGATCTCGGCGATCAGCTCGGTCGTCACGATGTGGTCGGCATCGAGGTGGAGCACCCAAGGTGTCTCGATTCCAGTCTCCTCGAGGGCGAAGCGCCACTGTCCTCCCGGGCTCTCGTAGGCGTGCTGAAAGACACGGACTCGCGAATTTTCTCCCAGGAGCTCGAGGGTGCCGTCCGTGCTACCCGAGTCGACGACGACGATATCGCTGGCCCACGACAAGGGAGCCAGTGTCCGTTCGACGTTGACGGCCTCGTTCCAGGTGATGAGCACCGGGGTTACCTGTTCAAGAAAGCTCACACGTATCTATCCACGGTGGTCGGTTTCCCTTCCCAAGAGCCCAAAGATACGCTCTCTCAATCATCTCTGCAGAGCGCACCAGTGAGTGCTCGCGCTCGACGACGAGCCTGCCCGCTTCCCCCTTGCGCGTCCTCTCCTGGTGGCCCATGCCGAACAGCTCTTTCAGAGCTCCGGACAACTCCTCGACTTCGGGCCGCACCCACCAGCCGCAGCCTTCGTCTCGAAGAACTTTCCACGGCGTTCCGGTAGTCGTGATCACGGGGGTACCGCAGGCCAGTGCTTCAGCCACAACCATCCCGTAATTCTCGCTCAGGCTCGGCAGCACGAGAGCGAGCGATCCCACCAGCATCTCGAGCTTCTTCTCACCGGTGACCGGTCCGAGGAACTCTACAGAGTCATCACGCGAACCTGCTAGCCGGTTCTCGAGCCACCGCACATGCGAACGCTCACCGTAGCCAGCCAGCAGAAGCCTCGCGCCGGCTCGTATCGCTCGACACTCTCCCCAGGCGTCCAACAACAGATCCAGCCCCTTCTTCGGATGGATCCTGCCGATGAAGACAACTGCAGGAGGCGGAGAAGCCACGCCATCTCTCATCTCTGCCACGCGTATGCGGGAGAAAGTCCGATCGAGATCGACACCGTTGGGTACGACCGCAATCGGTGACGTCA
>JAOTUP010000499.1 GCA_029863825.1 Acidobacteriota bacterium
ACGAGACGGATTGTGGCTCCGCCGCCGTACAGATTGCTCAACTCACCGCTCGCATCGAGCACCTCACCGAGCATTTCCGCACGCATTCGAAGGATCACCACGGCCGTCGTGGGCTGCTGAAGATGGTTGGTCGGCGCCGCAGGCTGCTGGAATACCTTCGCAACAGCGACATGAACGCCTATCGCAACCTGATCAAGGAACTCGGGCTGCGCCGATAGGTGGAATCACGTTTTGAGTTGAACCTGGTACCCGGGCCGGCGCACGAAGGCGCTCGCCTGGTTGCTGTTTTGTTGGTATCGGCAGAGGGACGCACACCGCCTCCCGCCCGGACCTGACGCACGAAGAAGAGAAGAGGGAAGAAGAGATGGTACACAGAATAGAAAAGCAGTTCGCGGGTCGTACGCTCGTTATCGAGACGGGTCGCATGGCACGCCAGGCGGACGGCGCGGTCTTCCTGACATACGGCGATTCCGCGGTGCTGGTGACTGCCACCGCCCAGCGCCAGCGAACGCACCTGCCGTTCTTTCCGCTGACGGTCGAGTACCGTGCGAAGAGCTACGCGGCTGGGAAGTTTCCCGGAGGGTTCATCAAGCGGGAAGGCCGCCCGTCGGACAAGGAGACCGTCTCCGCACGTCAGATAGATCGCCCGCTCAGGCCCCTGTTTCCTGGTGACTACCGCAATGAGACGCAGGTTGTCTGCTTCGTCATCTCGGCTGACCAGGAAAACGATGCGGACGTGCTCGGGATGCTCGGAGCATCGGCGGCGCTCATGCTGTCCCCGATTCCGTGGAACGGCCCGGTAGCGGGTGTGCGAGTCGGTCGAGTGGATGGCGAATGGGTGATCAACCCGACGTTCTCGCAACTCGACTACTCCGATATCGACATGGTGGTGGCGGGCACCCGGGAATCGATTGTCATGGTCGAGGGAGCTTCAGTCGAGGTCGCCGAGGCCGACATGCTGGAGGCCCTTGAAGTCGGCCACAAGGCGATCCGCGAATTGATCGAGATCCAGCTCGAACTCGTTGCTATGGCCGGTGGCAAGCCCGAGGCATTCGAATTCGAGACCGTCGAGATCGATCCTGCGTTCATAGCCGCGGTAGAGAACACGGCCACCTCGGCCATTGGGGCGGCCTACAAGATCGGCGACAAGGCTGAGCGCGAGTCCACGCTGGCACAGATCAAGGAAGACTTGAAAGCGAGCCTGGCGGATGAGTTCCCCGACGCGATCGGGCACCTGTCCGGTGTGTTCAAGTCCATAGAAAAAGCGACGATGCGACGTCGTGTTCTCGATGACGGAGTCCGGGCCGACGGACGCGGTGTCGACGATATCCGGGACATCAGCTGTGAGGTCGGACTTCTGCCGCGGGCCCATGGCTCAGCCCTGTTTACGCGAGGGCAGACTCAGGCACTGGCAGTCATTACGCTGGGAAGTGTGCGTGATGAGCAGCGGATCGATTCGATTGACACCGTCGAAGAGACGTCCAAGTCATTCATGCTTCACTACAATTTCCCTCCATTCTGCGTTGGCGAGGCAAAGCCCTTCCGCGGCGTCAGCCGACGCGAGGTGGGTCACGGAATGCTGGCCGAGCGATCGCTCCAGCCGCTGCTGCCTGCCTATGACGATTTCCCGTACACGATCCGCATCGTCTCGGATATCCTGGAGTCGAACGGGTCGAGCTCGATGGCTTCCGTTTGCGGCGGTTCGCTTGCTCTGATGAACGCCGGTGTCCCGATGCGATCGGCATGCGCGGGTATCGCCATGGGACTGATCAAAGAGGGAGACGATGTAGCGATCCTGACCGACATCCTGGGCGTCGAGGACTTTCTCGGCGACATGGACTTCAAGGTTGCGGGTACGAAAGACGGGATTACGGCGATCCAGATGGACATCAAGATCGACGGCCTGGACCTCGAAACGATGCGGGAGGCTCTGGAACGCGCGCGCAAAGGTCGCTTGCACATCCTGGAAGTCATGTCAGGCACGCTGTCCGAGCCCGCCGCGCAGATGTCCGAGTATGCGCCGCAGATCGTCTCGATCCAGATCAACACCGAGAAGTTCGGCGATCTGATCGGACCGAAGG
>JAOTUP010000044.1 GCA_029863825.1 Acidobacteriota bacterium
GCCGGATCTCCTGAGCGTCTCCTCCAACCATGGAGGCAAGAGACCCACCCACTGAGTTTACATGACAGGCCATCCTCCCCCGTCGAGAAGGTCACCCGCTTGCTGCAAGACGAAGGCCTCGGCTTCCGTCTTGCACGCCTTGGCACGTCGCTCGATCCCGCACCACCGCTCGATGCGCCCACGTCAGCGTCTGTAACCGAGTCCCACATGGAGACTCAGCGGTGCGACGCTCCCTGCCAAGTATCTGATCGACGCCGACTGCATCCAGCCCTTCCGACCCGTTGCGATGTCGGTCCCCAGAACGGCCCCGAAGACCGGACTCGCTTCAGTTCCTTGAGAGTCTCGCGCCGGGTTCGCCAGCACGAAGCTGTCGAAACCCACGGTGTAACCTCCGGAGCTGTGCGCGGTATCGAGCCAAGAGCCACCGACGACCGGGCCGAGATAGAGATCGAGCTTCTCCCTGTCGAGAAAGTGAAAGTTGACTCCGACGGTGATCATGATCAGACGGTCCTCGCCGGCGGCGATACCGATGATCGGGGCGGTCTCGCTAGCCTCCGGAGCCCAAACGGGAGGATCTCCGTGCAGCGGCGTGAAGGTCGACCGTCCCGAGAACACCGTCTCGGCATCGTGGCTGCTGTAGTCGAAACCGGCGTCGATGCCGATTCGTTCGGTCAGCAGGTACTCGAAGCCGAGCCTGAGGCCTAAGCCGGCCTCGGCATCGGTGTGGAACCCCAAGAGAGATTCCAATCGTCCCAGAGGAGGAAACGCGGGATCGCGGTACTCTTGCTGGCCGCTCTCCGTCCAATCGAAATCTGTCGTCGGAATCACATAGCCGACGGCACCCCTGAAGACCTTGTCACCCTCAGCCGCACGGCCTGAGGTGGGCACGGCCAGCAGCAGGGCGGCTGAGAAGAAACAGCAGATCATCCGTCGGCCATTCATCGAAGTCTCCTTTCGTCATGACTTTCGACCTCGCTCTTACCGCGACACCGGGCACGGAAACCCGCAAGCCCACGGCCGCCACGCCCGAGGCGCTCCATTACTCACACGGCCCGACCAGGTAGGTCTCGTCCACTCCGAGACCGCCGCGGAAGTCGAGACGACCCTGGGCGTTGCGGAAGTTCACCGGCACGCCCTCATCCCACTGGTAGGCGGCACCCTCGAAGACCTCGAAATGGAGATGCGCGTGGCTCGGGGTGCCGCTCGTCCCACAGAGGCCGAGGAGCTGTCCGGCAGACACCGTGTCGCCGGCATCGACAGTGACACTCCATTGCTGGAAGTGGGCGTAGAACGCCATCGTGCCGTCGTCCTGGCGGATGAGTACCCGGTTCTCGTGTCCGGAGACGGGATCGTTGTCCGGCCAGGTCTCGCCGATCGTGAAGACGACGCCGTCCTGCGCCGCCAGGATCACGTCGCCGGGCTCACATTCGAAGTCGTAGGCGAACCTGCCCTCATGACTCAGACCCGTCGGCGAGCAGTAGGCCTGGGTCACTTTGGTCGTGATCCCCTCGGGAAAGGGAAGGCAGTAGGCGGAGTCCTCGGGCTCGGCGAACACAGCGCGAGCCAGGCAGGACTCGGCAGACGCTACCGGGTCCGCTGCCGGGTCCGGAGCTGTCGGCGGAGATCCGATGGCGCAACCGGCCTGACAGACGAGTGCGACCGCCAGCGCAGCGATTGTCACCAAGGGAACGGGGTGGGCTGTTGAGCGCATCGCGACCTCCTCTCTTGGGTCGCCGCGATTCGAGCGACTCCCACTCTCATAGCGACGGTCGAACGAAGAACCCGCAGAGACGAAGCGGACGCCGCGCCCCGCAGCGCGGCCGAGACGACGCCGCCCAGGCGAGGCTCGTCCACGACGCCTACGACACCCGGCCTGAGAAGCGACCTCAGGCCCCCCGGCGTCTCGAAACGCCCTCCGTCAACCGAGAATCGCGCCCGAACACCACCGAGACGACCGGCGAGAGCCGCGCTGGCGTGACTTCCCACCCGTTCGGGTCTTGCGAGCCGCCGAGCGCCTGCGATAGTGGACCTGAGGTGAGGCTGTCGCGTCCCGCCACCGGCCCGACCTTCGGGGAGAAAGGAGTCCCCGTTGGGCGCGCTTCGCTCGTCCGCCCGACCATCGCTCGAGACCGGTCGATGTCGAGCCCGTCGCATGCTCGCTGAGTGCGTAGCTGCCGGGTTCTCGCCACGGCAGCGGCACCGGTGGCTCTCACGGTGCGTGTCCATGACCCTTGGCCATCACCGGGCGCCGCCATCACTCTGCTGCCGAGGTCCGCAGTCCCCACGCTCCGACCACAGGAGGCCAACCCCATGAAAGCCATGACTGTCCATGCCCGTTCCGTCCCACTGATCCTGGCCGCAACCACCCTGCTGGCCTTCTCGCCAGCGCTTCGCGCAGACTTCACGTATCTCGACGATGACGTTCATCCGGAAATGACGTGGGTCGACGTCGAACGAGTGGGCTGGGACGTCGACGTTTCCTCGAACGAGCTGATCCTCACGGTCGAGTATCAGGAGGCCCTGCCGCCCTGCCCGCCCTGCATCTGCGAGTACGCTTTCGACGGCTATTTCTACTTCGACACGGATCAGGACCTGACTACGGGGTATCCCCTCGAGAACGGGGCGCCTCGAGGCACCGACTATGAGCTTCGGATCTTCCACAGAAGCCTCTATGAAGGAGAGGGCTACGGCTTTGCTTCGCTGCATCGCTGGGATGAAGCAGAGGAGGAGTTCGTAGCCGGCGCAGAAATGAAAGGCCCCACGCTCTCACCCGAAGGCGATGCCATGACGATTGCCATCGAGGTGGCCGACCTCGATTCTCCATCGGCGGTCGACGTCATCTACACGGGGTTTGGGCAGTACGACGACCTCTTCAGCATTCCCGCCTCGGTCACCACGTACGACATCGGCAGTGACGATCGGGATATCACGGTCGATGGCGACGACGTCGATTGGAGAGGAGCCTCACCGTTCGTGACGGACCTGGAGGACGATCTCACGCCTGGCTGGATGGACGCTTCGAACGTCTACGTTGCTGATAGCGCGACGACAGAGAGGCTCTATCTGCGATTGGATCTGTCATCGGCGCCTCTGACCTTGCACCCGGAGGAGGCATCGTCTGTTCGCCAAAACATAGAGATCCTGTTCGACATGGACGGCGACGCGAGTACCGGCGAGCCTTGGTTTGGCATCGGGGCGGAGTACAAGATCCGGGCGTCAATGGAAACGGATCATGCGTCTCAAACTCTGCATGCCATGGTTCTGAGTTGGAACGCCGCATCGGGAAGGTTGGAATGGGACGAGTTGGCGTCGGATTCGACCGAGGTGGCGATGGACACCTCTCTGGAACTCGGCGTCCGGCGTTCCGATCTTGGCGTGGCGGAGCCGGGATCGACTGTTCCCGTCACCATGACGAGGTTCCACACGAAGCCTCGAGATCGGGTGCCGAACGTAGGAGCGTTCACCGTGGACCTGGGGGGTCTCTCCGCCAGCGGACATCTCTCTACGATGACGGCGTTCGGCTACTTCGGTGTCGGTGCCGCCAGCGCGGCGGTCGCGATACTGCTGGTGATGGTTTTGTTTCGGGGCACCCGGAGCTCCGGTCACGCGAGTATCGACGATTGAGATCGTGAACGGGAAGAGCCGGGGCCTCGCCATACCCTCGCGGGCGTAGCCGATGGGGCGAGCACCAGGAGAAGCGGAGCGCAGGCCGCCAACGCTACCGACCAGCCTGTGCGTTCTCCTGTCCTCGACATCCTGGACCTCCTCGTGAGTCTCTACGGCACTGTATTCGACCCCTCCTTCAGGAGGGTGGCACTTCAGACGGGGCTACACCATCGCCCACAACATCAGCTCTGGTGGTCACCACGAGAATCCCGAGCAGCAACCGCTTTGGAACTCCGTCGTCCTGAGCGCCGAGTTCTACGACGAGCTCGTTTTGACCGCGGAAAAAGCGGGGACAGGATACTCATTAGAAAAAGCGGGGGACAGGATACTCATTAGGCAAGATGCGGAAAAAGCGGGGACAGGATACTCGGAAAAAGCGGGGACAGGATACTCATTAGGCAAGATGCGAACCTCGGCCTCCGTCCTACTGGACGATGGCGCGCTTCCCCCGCATCGTGGTCCCAGGCGTCCCACACCTCATCACTCAGCGTGGCGCGAGGCGCATGCAGGTCTTCTTCTGCGACGACGACCACCGCTCGTATTCCCTGGTCCTGGCTGGACAAGCACGCCGACACCAACAGGTCTGGCAGACACGGCTACCGGATGGCCGTCCTCGAGCGCCTGGGCTCAGGTCCTGGGAGAGCCGGATCTACTCGTCAACTGTCGCCCGTCCAGCGACCGCGTCGACGATTGGGTCGCCTCTCTGGAGCAAACCGCAGGGATCGAGCTGAAAGACGAGATCTTCAGACGCCAATCCCGCATCGGCAGACCACCGGGCTCGGAGCGTCTCGTCGCAGAACTCGAACGGATGACTGGACGGCGGCTCCGGCCTCGCAAAGCCGGACGCAAGCCGAAGGCAAAATGAGTATCCTGTCCCCGCTTTTCCCGGCTTTTCCCGAAATGAGTATCCTGTCACCGCTTTTCCCAACTCCCTGCGCCTTCGCCGGACCCGGGTCTGAGCGGCAGCCTCTCGGAGACACGACCATGCGGACACCTCGGAAGACTCTCCTGGCCATCGCGCTCGCGGCGTCGGCCGTCGGATGCGCGAGCATCGACCCCGGACCGGCCGTCGTCGCGACGACCGGGATCCTCGAGGCGCGTGGCGTGAGCGGGGTCGCCTGGCAGGCCGACGGCGACGAATCCGGGCAGATCGCCCGAAAGGTCGAGGAGATCCTCGGCCAACCGGTCGGCCCGGCCGAGGCCGGACGCCTGGCCCTGCTCCGGAGCCCGCACCTCCAGGCCTCCCTCGCCGATCTCGGCGTCGCCCAGGCCGCCCTCGCCCAGGCGACCCGCTTCGCGAACCCGGGACTCTCCTTCGCCTTCCTCGAGGGCAGTGGAGAGAGCCAGAGGACGACCGGACTCGCCGCGGACGTCGTCGACTGGCTGACCCAACCTCTGCGCCGGCGGCTGGGGGAAGCGGAGCTCGAGCACACGAAGCTGGAAGTGGCGGCGGCGCTCTTCGACGGCGTGGCCGCCGCCGAGCTCGCGCTGATCGAGCTGCAGGCCGCCGAGGCCGTTGCGGCGGCCTACGAGAACCGCGAGGAAGGGGCCCAAGCCGCCGCCGAGTACGCCCGGGCTCTCCACGAGGCCGGGAACCTCACCCTCCGGGATCGGATCCTGGTCGAAGCCGCGTGGGCCGAGGCGCGAGCGGACGGGGTCTCCCGCCGCGAGGAAACCGAGCGAGCCCGAGAGCAGCTTCTCCGACTCGTCGGCCTCGACGGCGGAACCGCATGGACCGCGGCGCCGCTGGCTAGACCTCATTTGCTTCCGTCGCTCGACCCTGGAGACCTCCAGGAGCACGCCCTTCGCGACCGTCTCGACCTGGTAGCCGCCCGCTGGGCGGTGGACGCCCTGGACCGGGTGCGGGGGCTCCACCGAGCCACCCGCTGGCTGCCCGTCGGGGTCGAGATCGGTGTCGAGCGCGAGTCCGGAGGTGGGGTTCGTCTGACCGGCCCGACGGTCGAGCTGGCCCTTCCCATCTTCGACACGGGATCGGCGATGCAAGCGGGCTACGAGGCGGAGATCGCGCGCGCCCGCGCTCAGCTTGCCGGCCTCGAGAACCGCGTCCGTTCGGAGGTCCGGGAAGCGCTCGCCGCGACGGCCTCCGCCACCGACCGGATCGAGGTCCTGGAAAACGACCTCGTGCCCGCTCGGCGCCGAGCGCTCGAGCTGGCCGTCCGGGAGTCGTACCAGATGCTGGTGGGAGTCTTCGAGCTGCTGGAGGCCAAAGACCAGCTGCTCGAGGCCGAGATCTCCCTCCTGGAGGCCACCGCCGACGCCTGGAGAGCTCGCGTCGATCTCGTCCGAGCCCTCGGCCGGACGATCACCTCGTCGGCCATACCAGAGTCCAAAGACCCAAAGTCATCAGAAAAGAGGCCGGAACCTTCGACCGGCCACGAGGAGATGAAACATGATCACGCGTCGTGACTGGCTGACCTCGGCCGCGCTCGTCGGCGGAGCCGCGCTCGCGGGCCGTCGTTTGTCGGCCCAGACCCAGGATCCGCATGCCGGCCACGCTCAGGGCGGGCACTCGCACCATCCCGCACCGCCAGCCGAGTCGCACCACGGTGCGGCCGGCTCCGGGCCATCGATCGTCCGCCCGGTCGTCGCTCCGCCGTCCCGAGCCGAGGTGAGACGAATGCGGGCCGACCTCGGCTACACGCCGGTGACGACGCCGGACGGGATCACCGCCCGCTGGCGCCGGAACGTGGCCTGGAAGGAGTTCCACCTGGTGGCCCACGAGGTCGACCAGACCTTCGCACCGGGAATGACCGTGAAGGCCTGGGGCTACAACGGCGGAACGCCAGGCCCGACGATCGAAGCGGTCGAAGGAGACTCGGTGCGCATCTTCGTGACCAACCACCTCCCCGAGCACACGACGGTCCACTGGCACGGTCTCTTCCTGCCGAACGGGATGGACGGTGTCGGTGGCCTCCTCCAGCCTCACATCCGTCCCGGGGAGACCTACGTCTACGAGTTCGAGCTCCGCCAGCACGGGACCTTCATGTACCACCCGCACGCCGACGAGATGGTTCAGATGGCCCTCGGAATGGCCGGCTTCTTCATCGTCCACCCGAAGCGGCCCCGCAAGGAGCCGATCGATCGCGACTTCTGCATCCTGCCGCACATGTGGGCGATTCACCCCGGCACCTACCGGCCAGATCCGATGGTGATGCTCGACTTCGATCTCTTCACCTTCAACGGCCGGGCCTTCCCCGGCACCTCGCCTCTCGTGGTGCGACAGGACGATCGGGTGCGGCTCCGCTTCGCCAATGTCTCGATGACCAGCCACCCGATCCACATCCACGGGCATCGGTTCTGGGTCACCGAGACCGACGGCGGTCAGATCCCCGAGTCCGCCTGGATCCCGGAAACGAGCCTCGACATCGTCGCCGGCCAGACTCGGGCCGTCGACTTCGTCGCCGACGCTCCGGGGGACTGGCCGCTCCACTGCCACAAGACCCACCACGCGATGAACGCGATGGGGCACGACCTGCCGAACCCGATCGGAGCCGATCTCGAGGCTGTGGGCCGGAAGATCTCCGGCCTGGTCCCCGGCTTTGTGGAGATGGGCACCACCGGAATGGCGGAGCACGCCGAGCACGCCGGCCACATGCAGCTCCCGGAGAACACTCTCCCGATGATGGCCGGACAGGGACCCTTCGGGTCGATCGAGATGGGCGGGATGTTCACTGTCGTCAAGGTCCGCGACGGGATCGAGAGCTACGGAGATCCCGGTTGGTTCGACCACCCGGATGGGACCGTCGCACGCCGGGTCGAAGACGCCCCGACAGATCTGGCGCTCTGGTAGGGATCGCTTGCGGCGACGGTCGAGGAGCATGTGCGAGTTCAGGCGCGCCCGACCAGAATGGCCCGAGCCCACCGCACTGCCTAGGGAAAAACGGGGACAGGATACTCATCAGGCAAGGCGAGACTCGGAAAAGCGGTGACAGGAAAAGCGGTGACAGGCTACTCATTTCGCAAGGCGGCGGGGCCCGACGCCGTCTCCATGGACGATGTCTCGCTTCCTCCGCATCGCCGTGCCCGGCATCCCGCATCACGTAGCAAAGCGCCGCTCAGTACTCCCTTGAGACCTCAAGAAGGGACCTCAAGAAGGAGACCCCTCGGATGATGGGCCTTGATCGCTGCGTGTTCTTGCTCTTGGTGGGGCCGCCACTGTTCAGCGGTGCGGGCCGGTGCCCGTCCGCCTCTGCCGCGCCACGACTGATCGTAGCGCCCTCGCTCCCTGCAGGACGAGAACGACCGGGAGCGAGCCGACAGGTCTCCCCTCCTGCATCGCAATGTTGAAACGCGCCCAGGACTCGAGCACCAGATACGCCGCCGGCAGGATCAGAATCGGCAATCCAATCAACCATGGGTTGCCCGCCGCAAAGCCGGGCACGAAGATGGCCAACAAACCGAGAGCGAGGATCGGCAGGCTGATCATCGACACAAGCCCGACCGAGAGCAGGGTCGCCCTTCCTGCCGAAACCCCGAACCGACTCTCCAGTCTCTCCTGGTCGGCGGCAGGCAACAGACCGACCAAGGGCGCGAGCCAGTACAACGCCCAGGTCTTCTTCGCGTCGCGTCGGACCCGCAAGTCCCTTTCCTGCCACGCACGACAGCTCACCGGGCCCAGATCCACCGGCGGGCGCATGAGGAAGCGGTCGTCCCAGGGTTCCAGCCGATAGCGCACACGATTCGAGTCGGCAAAACCTTCCTCGGCGACCACCTCGAAGAACTCGCCGTCGTATCGAACGGCCGTTCCCGCGTGGTCGGCTCGAATCTGATTACCGGCCTGTCGTGCAATCCACCCCGGGGGTTCGAAGGGACAGTCCACCAACAGAGCCCCCTCAAGCCTCTGGAGCCGAAAACCCCCGGGCCACCGTACCCGGTCTCCGGATGTCGCGCTCTCGACTGTCATCGCTTCCCTTTCGCCAATCCTGCCATGCAATGTGGTTGCAATGTGGTAACAGGCTACTCATCTCGCAAGGCAGCGGGACCCGCTGGTCGACACCTCCACCGCTCGAACAGCCCGGAGGCGCCACCCGCTTGCCGCAAGATCGCCCCCTCGTTCTCCGTCTGGTGGGGGCATGGCACGCAATCCCCGCTACATCCCACCCGATTCCCTCGTCGAGATCACCTGCCGCACCATCCAGGGGCGCTTCCTCCTGCTCCCTGGCCGCGACCTCAACGCCATCGTCATCGGCGCCCTCGCCAACGCCCAGAGGCGTTACGGGATGATCGTCTGCGGGCTCGTCTGTCTATCGAATCACATGCATGTTTTGACTCAGCCCAGGAACGCCAAACAGCTCGCCCGCTTCATGAACCTCGTCAACTCCAAAATCGCAAGAGAGGCCGGCCGCCTCCACTGGTGGCGCGAGAAGCTCTGGGGCCGCCGCTACAAATCGGTCATCGTGAGCGACGAGCCCGAAGCCGAGCTCGAGCGCCTGCGCTACCTGCTCGCCAACGGCTGCAAGGAGGGCCTCGTCGACTCGCCCAAGCAGTGGCCGGGAGCCACCTCCGCCAAGGCCCACACCCAGGGCTGGAAGCTCTCCGGGCTCTGGTTCGACCGCACCGCCGAGCACAAGGCCAGAGCGCGCGGC
>JAOTUP010000500.1 GCA_029863825.1 Acidobacteriota bacterium
CGTTGGAGACGACGAGCACTGCGCGAGGTGCCCCAATGGAACCGGCGACGCCTCCGGTGGCGGAGGATCGCCTGATCAGTGCCGAGCGTCGGAAGGCATTTCTCGACAGTTGTCGACGTCTGGCCGGACGGCAGCGGCAGAGAAACCTGAGGATCTTCCGGCTCGCCTTTCTCGACGGTCTGACGAGTGTGGAGATCAGCGAGCGCTTGGGTCGTCCAATCTCTGCCAACGGCATCGACACGCTGTTGCACCGAGTTCGAAGGCGTCTCGCCGAGGAGGGGCTGATGGTGCCACGACGTCGGGTCGCCAGAACGTCGCCGGCGTGAGCCAATTCTCTTCGCGGAGGTCGGCTATCATCGCAGGATGACGCAGCGGATCTTCACCGACGATCGATGCCTCGAGCACCGGGTGCCTTTCGGTTATCCCGAGAGCCACCAGCGGTTGGAAGCCATGCTCGACGGACTGACGACGGGATGGGCGGTTGTGCGCGGCGGTGAGCACGATGGAGTGGAGAGAGCAATCGCAGCAGTGCACGATGGGCGCTATGTGGAGTCGTTTCGCCGCGCCGTCGAGCGCCGGGACGGCCTGCTCGGCTCGAGCGACAATCCGCTGTCCCAGGGCACGTGGATTGCGGCTCGGGCGGCGGCGGAGACGACGCTGAGAGCAGTCGACTGGGTCCTCGATACGCCCGGCGGCGAGGCGTTTGTGGCGGTCCGTCCTCCGGGGCACCATGCCGAACGCAGTATGGCCATGGGCTTTTGCTATTTCAACAATGTGGCGATTGCGGCTGAGTACCTGGTTCGGCAGCACGGGATGGAGCGCGTGGCGGTATTCGATTTCGATGTTCATCACGGCAACGGTACGCAGCACATCTTTGAAAGTCGCCCGGACGTGCTCTATGTCAGCGTTCATCAGTGGCCCTTCTATCCCGGAACCGGGAGTGCGGACGAGATCGGTCGCGGAGCCGGGAAGGGTGCGACGCTCAATATTCCGCTGCCGGGAGGGCGGGGTGACGACGAGTATAGAGATGTCCTGTCACAGCGGGTTTTGCCCGCTATTACAGCCTTTTCTCCTCAGGCGCTTCTCGTTTCTGCGGGGTTCGACGCCTGGCGAGCGGATCCGTTGGGCGGCATGAGGGTCACCGAGGTCGGGTTCGGCGAGTGGGGGGGGATGCTTCGTCGGCTTGCGGACAGCTGTTGCGACGGCCGCCTGGTCAGCCTGCTGGAAGGCGGTTACGACCTGGCTGCGTTACCGGTGTTGGTCGGCAGCTTCCTTCGGGGCGAGAGCGGGAGCGGTCCGTAGGTCTCAGCCGACCGCCCCGGCGGGGGCCGCCCCGGGATTGCCGGCGCTGTCGAGATCGCGACGGCGTGCCAGAAGTTCGGAGGCGTCTTCCAGCACTTCGAGAGCCTTGCGAATCTGCTCGTCTCCCTCGGCAAGCACTTGATAGCGGGCCTGAAGGCTGAAGACCGAGTTGAAGATCTCCGCGCGCAGATAACGCAGAACCGCTGCGCGAGTCGACTCCGTCTCCATCGCTTCGGCGATGTCCTCCTCGCTGACGTCGGCTTGGCCGACAAGCCAGCTGGAGAACTCATCGAGGATCTCGCTCGGAGGCTGCCAGTCCATGTTCTCTATGGCGTGCGTCGGCGTGTACTGCACCGAAAAATCGAAGAAAGCGTTACGGCTCAGTAGATACTGGATGTCGGCACTCAGCTCGGCGGGCTCGATCAGGACATCCGGAGTGATCCCACCACCGCCGTACACCTTTCTGCCGAGATCGGTCGTGAATACGTCTCCGCGATCGGTTTCCTCACCGTACTCGTCCAGAGTCCCGTTGGCCAGCGTCGTGTACTCGAACCACGAGCTGTAGTCCCTCTGAATGAGACGACCCGAAGGGGTGTAGTACTTGGCTGTTGTCAGCGCGAGCCCGGCGTCGTACGAGAGCGAGTAGACGGTTTGCACCAAACCCTTGCCCCAGGTCGGCGTTCCGACAATCAGACCCATGTCGTGGTCCTGGATAGCGCCGGCGAGGATCTCGGCAGCCGAGGCGCTTCCCTGTCCGACGCGTACGACGAGC
>JAOTUP010000501.1 GCA_029863825.1 Acidobacteriota bacterium
GACCACCCGCCAGGTCGGCGTGACCGGGTCGTGGGCTCTTCAGTCGTCGCTTCTCGCTCGGCGCCGCATCGATGTCCAGCGGGTTCATCACTCGTTGCCAGTTCTTGTAGTCGCGATTGGCGATCCAGAGGGCGATCGGAGATCCGAGAGTCTCTCCGCCGCGCAACCCACCGCGCAGCTCGACCTTGTCTTTTTCGATCTTCATGCGTTGACCGCGACCGTAGCCGTGCTGACGGCGTCGAAGCTCGGTGGCGATGAAGTCGGGATCGACCGCCAGACCGGCAGGCATGCCGGTGAGGAGTGCAGTCAGGCCGGGTCCATGACTCTCGCCGGCTGTCAGCAGGCGGATGCGCCTCATGGGTCCACGCCCGATACGGTGCCGTCCTGTCCCGCCACGCGCCGGAACGGTTCGGCCAATGGTCGGGGCAGGCGACAGACTTTGTTGTTGTCGACTTCCAGCCACACGTGTTCCGTCGAGCCACGCGCCAACCGATCACGGCCGCGGAGAATGTCGTAGTCGAACCGCAGGCCGCGGCTGCCGAGGCGAGCGATCCGGCAGCGGATCTCCACAGTGTCGCCGTACCGAGCGGGTCGCCGGTACGCGATGTCTATTCCCGTGACCATCAATCGGTAGCCTAGCTTCTCGATCTCGGAGTAGTGATAGCCGGTGGCCTCGCACAGGCGCGTTCGAGCCAGCTCGAACCAGATCGGATAGACCGCGTGGTGCACGACACCCATCTGATCGGTCTCCGCGTAACGGACTTCGACCTCCACTCGGGCCTCCTGGGCGCTAGGCGTGGATTCAGTCACGGCGGCCCAAACTGTACCGCAGAACCGTGTACAGGATCTTGTAGCCCGCGAGCACCGTCCCTCTGAGTGTGCCGGTAATTTTCGACACCCCGACACGCCGGCGGTAGCTGACCGGAACGTCGAGGACCCGGAGTCTCTGCCGGAGCGCCTTGACCTGCATTTCGGCTGTCCATCCGAAGGTCCTGTCGCGCATCTCGAGTTGTTCAAGGGCCTCCCATCGAATGGCACGGAATGGACCGAGGTCGGTAAACCGATGGCCGTAGAGAAGGCGGATGAGCCAGCAGGCGACCAGGTTTCCGGCTCGCGCCTGAGGGAGCAGCGCCCCCGGCTCGCGCTCGCCCAGAGTGCGGGAGCCGATCACCAGATCGGCGTTGCCCGACAGAATGGGAGCGACGAGCTGCGGCAGTTCTTGCGGATGATCCGAGAAGTCGGCATCCAGAAAGACGACGATCTCGGGCGGATCGTTGCGGCGCAGGTAGTCGAGAGCGCAGAGGCAGGCGCTTCCGTAGCCTGGACGTTCCTCGCGGACGACGGTGGCGCCAGCGGCACTGGCGACGGCAGCGGTGCCGTCGGTTGAGGCGTTGTTGCACACCACGATGCGCCGCACCGGCGGACTCGGCAGAGCGGCGAGAACCAATGGCAGTGAGGCCTCCTCGTTGAAGGCTGGAATGACGACATCGATGGATGGCTGCACAAGCAGGCTACTTTCACGCGACGGGCGATGCTATCAGCGACTCGGGCGATCGACTGAAGCTGCCGACCGGTCGCAGCCGGCAAGCCCGCCCAGAGCGATAGGCCGTCGACTCCGGGCGCTCGAAGGGGCCTAATCGTCGTCCGCGGGTGCATGCTAGACTGCTTCGAACGGGAACGCTTTGCCGCGACGTCGATGCCCGTCTATTCGTATCGTGGAGCCACACCCCGTCTTGGCGACGGGGTTTTTCTTGCGCCCGGGGCGCACGTCATCGGCGAGGTCGACCTGGCTGCGAACGTATCGGTATGGTTCAACGCAGTGATTCGGGGCGATGTCAACTCCGTCCGGGTCGGAGAGGGGAGCACCATTCAGGACGGTTCAGTACTGCACGTCACCCATCGGCTCCACTCGCTCGAGCTCGGCGCCGGCGTGGTGGTCGGTCACGCTGCCGTTCTGCATGGTTGTCGCATCGAGGACGGTGCCCTGATCGGCATTGGGGCGCGGGTGCTGGATGGGGCGGTGGTCGAGCGCGGAGCGCAGGTCGGAGCGGGGGCGGTGGTCGCGCCGGGTG
>JAOTUP010000502.1 GCA_029863825.1 Acidobacteriota bacterium
GATCCGGGGGAACTGTGTCGATCCAAGCCACTTCGAGTCATGGGACTACATGAGTCGGCGGATGTCAAGGGAGGGATAAAGCAAGTGAGCATGTGGCCGGACTTGGACGCTCGGGGAGCAACCGTCGGCGGGGAAGTGCGAGCCGGCATCGTAACGTTCCTGACGATGTCGTACATATTGTTCGTGAACCCGCAGATTCTCGCCACCGCAGGCTTGCCAGCTGCCGATGTGGCGGTGGCCACCGCCCTCGCCTCCGCCGTCGCCACTCTGGCGATGGCGATCTTCGCCAACTATCCTTTCGCATTGGCGCCAGGGATGGGTCTCAACGCCTACTTCACGTTCGGCGTTGTCAAGGGAATGGGCGTCACGTGGCAGGTCGCCCTCACGGCTGTCTTCGTCGAGGGAGTCATCTTCCTTCTGCTGTCGGTTATCGGCATCAGGAGCGCTCTGCTGAGAGTTGTTCCGACCGCGATAAAGATCGCCACGATGAGCGGCATCGGGCTGTTTTTGGCCGTTATAGGCCTGCAAAATGCCGGCCTCGTCGTCGACGAGCCGACTCATCTCGTGACTCTCGGCGACTTCTCCAGTCCGGCTACCTTCCTGGCTGTCGTCGGGCTCCTGGTCACCGGAAGCCTCATGGTCGCTCGGGTCCGCGGCGCCATACTCTTCGGAATCATCCTGGTCACGGTCACTGCCTGGCTCGGCGGCGTGGCTCCTCCCCCGGACCACGTGTTCACACTGCCGTCGCTCCCGCGCGAGACTTTCTTCGCCCTGGACTTCTCGCTCCTGTTCACCGGCAAGCTGGCCATCGTCGTCCTGGCGTTTCTCTTCGTTGACATCTTCGACTCCGCGGGCACTCTCATAGGTGTCGGACGCCTGGGGGGGTTCGTCGATGAAGGCGGCGAGCTTCCGAAGGCGGACCAGGCGTTCGCCGCCGATGCAATCGGCACAACAGTCGGTGCACTCCTCGGCACGAGTACCGTTACCACTTATGTCGAATCGGCTACCGGAATCGAAGACGGCGGGCGAACCGGTCTCACTGCCTTAGTGGTCAGCGTGCTGTTTCTGCTGTCCCTTTTCTTCACGCCGCTGCTCATCGCGATTCCCGTCTTTGCCACCGCTCCGGCACTCCTGGTCGTCGGCGCTCTGATGATGAAAGGGACGGCTGAGCTCGATTGGTCCGAGGCGAGTGAAGCACTCCCCGCCTTCGTCACACTGGTGACGATGCCACTGACCTACTCGATCGCCAACGGCATCAGCTTCGGCATCATCACCTGGGTCGCCCTGCGCCTCTTGCGCGGTCGCTGGCGTGAGATCCATCCGGCCCTCTACGTGATCACGGGCTTGCTGCTCGCTTTCTACGCCACCCGGGCAGGCTAGATGATCTCAAGCGCCAACCCTCATTGCCCGAGCGACGTCTCGCAACCCCACGACCTCCCTTCTCCTAGCCCTGCTTCGGATCTCGCGTCCACGCTCCGTCGATTCCCACGCCCTAGCCGCGAAGAAAAGCAGGGAGGCGGACCGCCGGGAACAGCGTCAGGCGGAGCGAGTTTGTGGTGACGGCACGGTATGATCCCGAGTCATGACGAGCGACGAAGTTCTCCTGCCCTACGCGCGTGGAGATCGACCTGCTGAGTTGCTGCTCAAGAACGCGCGCATCGTCAATGTCCTGAGCGGCGAAATCGTGCCCGGCGATGTCGCGGTTGTCCGCACGCGAATCGTCGGTATCGGCGAGTATCGTGCGGAGAAGACAATCGATCTCGAGGGGGCGTTCCTCGCACCCGGCCTGATCGATGCCCACGTTCACATCGAGTCGAGCCTCGTCCCGCCGGCCGAATTCTCTCGCGCCGTCGTCCCGCGAGGCACAACGACCGTCGTCACCGACCCGCACGAGATTGCCAACGTTCTCGGACTCGACGGTATCCGCTTCATGTTCGAAAACGCCAAGTACGGTCCTCTGAGCATGTACGTAATGGCTTCGTCATGCGTGCCGGCAACACCCATGGGTACGAGTGGTGCCGTGCTCCGCAGCTACGACCTCGCCTCATTGAGAGCC